>DATFTK010000191.1:0-3564 GCA_035262005.1 Gaiellaceae bacterium
GAGGCGCTCGCGCGGGGCGTCCCAGAGCGCGAGCGCGAACATCCCGTGCAGACGTTGCACGAACTGCGGGCCGCTCTCCTCGTACAGGTGCGGCAGGACCGGCGTGTCGCCGGTGCCGCGCACTTCATGGCGGCGCAGCTCCTCCCGCAGCTCGCCGAAGTTGTAGGCCTCGCCGTTGAAGACGGCGACGACGTCGCCGGTCTCGTTCGCGACGGGCTGGTAGCCCGTGTCGAGGTCGATGACCTTCAGACGCTGGTGTCCGAGGACGCAACGGCCGAACGCGTCCGTCGACCCGTCGTCGGGCCCGCGATGCAGGATCGCCGCTCGCATCGCGTCCACGAGCTCGGGATTCGGCGTGCCTGCTGGTGAATAGAGTCCGGCGATGCCGCACACGGGCTCAATACTGCATGGCCGGTATGCCGTCGTCTCGTGCCATGTGGAGCGTCCGCTCGACGACGAGGTGTGGCGGAGGTTCTCGCACTTGCAGCGTCGCCGACCGGGGCGGTTCGCGATCGCTGCGCTGATGCGGCCGCCTGCCGAGGGCGAGGACGAGCAGCTCTGGCTCGAGCGGGCTCGTGAAGCTGAGTCGTTCGGGCCGTTCGGTCTGCATACGCACTGGACGGCGCCGGATCATGCCCGGCCGACCGGCGGCGATCCCGCTGCTCTCGTCCGGGCACAGGGCGAGTGGCTCCGCTCGCACGGGCTCGAGGCGCGGCTCTTCTGCGGCGGCGGGTGGTATCTCGATCCGGATGTCGCACGTGTGGTCGCAGAGCTTGGCTTCGCGGACTGCACGGCGACTGCGTTCCGGCCCGGCTACCTCGAGGACGGGGCGGCGCATCTGCAGCTGGACGAGCCGACGTGGCTCGACGTCGGCAGCGGCGAGCGCCTCCTCGAGCTGCCGACGACGCATTCGGTCGGAATGCTCGCGCGCGGGCTGTTCGGGCCGTTCCGCCGGCAGGTCGTGCACGCGTACTTCCACGACACCGATCTGCTCGATCGCCGGCGTGCGCGCGCTCTGCGGGTTGCGCTCGCGTTTCTCGGGCTGAAGCGGACGCCGACCGACTTGCGCGAGCTTCAGCTCCGCTTGCGGCCGGCGAAGACGATGTCGTTCGCGAACAGCCGCGGGTGAAGCGGCACGAGCCGGCCGGCCACGAAGTGCAACTGCGGGTCGTCGAATCCCGCAAGCAGTCCATGCACGTCGGCGGCGGAGAACATCTGCAGATGGGTCGGGTCGTCGTCGGGCGGCCGGCCGAGCAGGAACAGGAGGCGCCTCTTGAGCCGGTATGCGTTCGGCACGGACGCCACCAACGTGCCGCCCGTCCGCAGCACGCGTCGGATCTCGGCGACGAGCCGCTGCGGATCGCGGAGATGCTCGAGCAGCTCTCCCGCGACGACGACGTCGAAGGCTGCATCGGCGAACTCGAGCGGCTGGTCGAGGTCGGCCCAATGCGTCTCGATCCCGAGCTTCGCAGCCTGGGCGAGCGCCTCGCGGTCGGCGTCGACGCCGACGACCTCGTTGCCCTGGACGTAGGCCTGAGTCAGCGCTCCGTCTCGGCAGCCGAGGTCGAGGATCCGTCGTCCGGGACCGTCGACGTACCGCTTGAAGAGCGCCTCACGTTCTGGTCCGGCGAACACGAACCCGGCGCCGCGCTCGTTGCGGTTGTGCTCGGCGTACCGTTCGCTGAGCTGGTCCAGAGCCATAGAGGCCCCAAAGTACACTTGCGCGCGCGATTCCGGCCGCGCCGGCCGACCAGAGGCCAAAGAGCCGAAAAGTAGACTTGCGCACGATGTCCACGAAGCCCGCCGTGCGGTCGGACGAGGCGCCGGCGGCGCCTGTCGAGGACATCCGGTCCGCGCGCCCGTACCTGTTCTCCCGCGCGAACGTCCAGGCGGCAGGCCGCAGGCTTCTCAGTGTCGCCGTCCTCGTGACGCTTGACCTCGTGGGCCTGATCTGCGGGTTGTACGTGGCCCTGATCCTCCGTGAGCTCTATCTCGGCCAATGGCCGCCGCTCTGGGGGATCCTCTGGAAGACCGAGACCGACTGGCTGCCGTTCCTCACCGTGATCACGGTGCTCGTCTTCTGGGTCGGCGGTCTCTACCGCCGCCGCGAGTCGCGGCCGGGAGTGGGCCAGATCGTCGCATCGCTCGCGCTCGTGGCGCTGATCACCCTCGCCTTCGGGCTCGGCACCGGCTACCACTTCACGACGTACGGTCTGACGCCCACCGCATTCGTCGTGACGGCGCTGTTCATCTCGCTGCTGCGCTCGAGCTACGACCTCCTGACGCGTGACGTCCTGCAGCTCGCAGGCGTGCGGCGACGCGCGGTGCTGGTGGGGGACGGCGAGGAGCTGACGAAGCTGCGGCACACGCTCGGCTCGGCCCACAGCGGTATCCGCTACGAGTTTCTCGGTGCAATCGCCCCGCACGGCGACACGGGTGCGCTGCCCTTGCTCGGCGGGGTCGACGACCTGCCACAGATCCTGAGGGGAGGCGACGTGCACGAGCTGATCGTCGCCGACGGCGGTTTCAGCGACGAGGAGCTGTTCGAGCTGGTCGAGGAGGCTCACCGCTTCGGGGTCCGGGTGAAGGTCGCGCCCCGAACGACCGAGCTGTTGCTCCAGCGCGCGGAGTACATCCCGGGCGAAGGGGCGCCGCTGTTCGAGCTGCGGCCGCCGGCGTTCGCGGGGTGGCAATGGGGCGTGAAGCGAAGCTTCGACGTCGTGGTGTCGACGTTCGTGATCGTCGTCGGCTCGCCGCTGTGGGTCGCGATCGCGTGCGCGATCAGGGTGACGTCGCCGGGACCGGTCTTCTACCGCGACCAGCGCATCGGGCTGGGCGACCGGCCGTTCGGGATGATGAAGTTCCGGACGATGTACCAGGACGCCGCCGGGCGGCAGGCTGCGCTCGAGGCGGCGAACGAGGCGTCGGGACCGCTGTTCAAGATCAAGGACGATCCGCGGGTCACTCGCGTCGGCGGCTTCCTGCGCCGCTTCTCGCTGGACGAGCTGCCCCAGGTCCTGAACGTCCTGTGGGGCGAGATGTCGCTCGTCGGCCCGCGCCCGCTGCCGATCCGCGACTACGAGCAGCTCCAGGAGTGGCATCGCAAGCGCTACCGCGTCCTGCCGGGGATGACCGGGCTGTGGCAGGTCTCCGGTCGCATCGACCTGAGCTTCGACGATCTAGTGCGGCTCGACTTCTACTACATCGAGCACTGGTCGATCTGGCTCGACATCTCGATCCTCGCGAAGACGCTGCCGGCCGTGCTCGCTCGGCGCGGCGCGTACTGATCCTCGGTAACCGTTTCTTCACGGGTTGCTGCCACACTCGCCGCGTGCTCAGCGCGGCCGTCATCGTCGTGGCGTACCAGAGCGGCGACGCGCTCGGCCGCTGCCTCGATTCGCTTGCCGGCCACGACGTGATCGTCGTGGACAACGGCGGCGGCGGGCCCGAAGTCGACGCGGCAGCCGAGCGCGCGAGGGTGGTCCATTCGAGCAACGACGGCTTCGGCGCCGGCTGCAACCGCGGTGCACGAGAGACGGATGCCGACGTCCTCGTCTTCCTCAA
>DATFTK010000192.1:0-7039 GCA_035262005.1 Gaiellaceae bacterium
AGGATCCCGGTCTCATGCAACAGCTGGAGCGCGTGCTCGTCTCCGACGACGTGCAGTTGAAAGCGCGTCGCGCCGTCGAACGCGCGGCGCTGGTACGTTCGGATCTCCGACGCGACGCCGAATGCGCGCAGCAGGCTGAACGCTCGTCGCGCGACCGAGGAGTCGGCGACGTCGAGGTGGACCGCGACCTCGCCGCGTCCGCGCAGGTGAACACTGCCCGCCGAGTGGAAGAGCCCCGAGAGCTCTGCGAGCCGGTCGCACTCGCTGCGCGGCGCGATCGCCGCGAGCTCGCTGCGGAGATCCTCAGAGAGTGACACCTTCGAGAGCGAGCAAGCGTCGCTTGTAGTCGACACCGAGACCGGGATAGGACCCCACGCCATCCGCAGAGACGATGCGGTGGCAAGGCACGACGAGCGGAAAGCGGTTGCCGGCGCAGACCGTTCCGGCCGCACGCTGCGCGCGAGGATACCCCGCTAGCCGGGCGAGATCAGAGTAGGAGACGACCTCGCCATACGGGACGCGCCGCATCGCGGAAACCACGGCCCGCTGGAACGGCGTCCAGCCCTCGTCCTCGATCGCCACATCCGCAAACGCCACCTGCGTCCCCTCGAAATACGTCCGGAACCTGTGGAGAAGCTGTTCCACTTCCGGTGCGGCCTCGTCACGCACGTGCGAACGTTTGCCGGGTAGCGTCGACCGCGAGGGCGGTGGGTCAGCTCCCCCACCCTGGGTGGGGGTTTCACGCGCGCGCTCGCGCGCTCGCGCGCGTGTACCTAGAGAGGCGTCTTCAGAGGCGACGGGGCGCAGGCGCGGGAGCTCGTGCCAGACGAGTCGGGCACCGTCGTGCCACACCTCCCCCACGCCCCATCCCTCCGCCGCGTACGAGACGCACGTCACAGACACGGAGACCAAGCCTACAATCGGCTCCGATGTCCGCCGCTCCAGGCCTCTTCCGCCCGCCGCCGCCCCAAAACGAGCCCGTCAAGGACTACGCCCCGGAGTCGCCGGAGCGCGAGGAGCTTCGCGAACGTCTCGAGGCGATGCGCGGCGAGCAGATCGAGCTTCCGCTCGTGATCGGCGGCCGGGAGATCCGCACCGGCGACACCTTCGAGGCGGTCATGCCGCACAACCGCAAGCACGTTCTCGCGACGGTGCACATGGGCAACTCGACACATGTCGAGCAGGCGATCAACGCAGCCGCCGACGCGTGGGAGGACTGGCACCGGACGCCGTGGGAGGAACGCGCCGCCGTCTTCCTCCGCGCCGCGGAGCTCCTCTCCGGCCCCTGGCGCGCGACGCTCAACGCGGCCACCATGCTCGGCCAGTCGAAGACGGTGCACCAGGCCGAGATCGACGCCGCGTGCGAGCTGACGGACTTCTTCCGCTTCAACGTCGAGTTCATGCTGCGCATCTACTCGGAGCAGCCGCGCTCGGCGCCCGGCACCTGGAACCGGATGGAGTACCGGCCGCTCGAGGGCTTCGTCTTCGCCGTCACCCCGTTCAACTTCACCGCGATCGGTGGCAACCTGCCCGGCAGCGCAGCGCTGATGGGCAACACCGTCCTCTGGAAGCCGGCGTCGACCGCCGCCTACTCGGCGCACTTCCTGATGAAGCTGTTCGAGGAGGCGGGCCTGCCGCCCGGTGTCATCAACCTCGTCTACGGCTCCGGCTCCGAGATCGGCGACCCGGCCCTGGCGAGCCCCCACCTCGCCGGTGTGCACTTCACCGGCTCGACGCCCGTCTTCCAATCGATGTGGAAGACGATCGGCGCGAACATCGCGAACTACCGCAACTATCCGCGCATCGTCGGCGAGACCGGTGGCAAGGACTTCATCGTCGCTCACCCCTCCGCCGACGCCGAGGCGGTCGCGACCGCGATCGTGCGCGGCAGCTTCGAGTACCAGGGCCAGAAGTGCTCGGCCGCATCGCGCATCTTCGCGCCGTCGAACCTCTGGCCGGAGATCCGCGACCGCGTCGTCGAGGACGTTGCGACGATCCGCGTCGGCGACGTCTCGGACTTCGGCAACTTCATGGGCGCCGTCATCGACGCCGGCTCGTTCCGGACGCAGAAGGAGGCGATCGACGAGGCGAGGGCGACCGACAAGGTGAAGGTGCTGGTCGGCGGCGGGTACGACGACTCCGACGGCTGGTTCGTCGAGCCGACGGTGCTCGAGACGAGCGACCCGGACTTCCGCACGATGAAGGAGGAGCTGTTCGGCCCCGTCGTGACGGCGTACGTCTATCCCGAGTCGAAGTACGGAGAGACGCTCGAGCTCGTCGACCAGGGAGCGCCGTACGGCCTTACCGGAGCCGTGTTCGCACGCGAGCGCGACGCACTCGAGCTCGCAGACGACAAGCTTCGCTACGCGGCCGGCAACTTCTACGTGAACGACAAACCCACCGGGGCGGTCGTGGGGCAGCAGCCGTTCGGCGGCTCGCGCGCATCGGGCACAAACGACAAGGCCGGCTCGATGTGGAACCTGATCCGGTGGGTCAGCCCGCGGACGATCAAGGAGACGTTCGTGCCGCCGACCGACTACCGCTACCCGTTCATGACGCCCGACGACGGGCGCGGCGCGATCTAGCGCGCGTGAAACGGGCTTGCGTTTTCGCCGTCGCGGTCGCGGCGGCTTTCACGCTGACCGCAAACGCCGGCGCGGACGAGCGCATCGACGCCGCCGTCGCCGCGCTGCAAACAGGCCCTGTCTACGTCGACCCAACGGCGGAGCTCGCGATCGGGGGCGGCGACCAGGCTCGGCTGCGCGCGGCGATCGATTCCTCGCGAGCCGGCCCGGTCTACGTCGCGATTCTTCCGCTCGCGGCCGAGAACGAGACGGGCGGCAACCCGGACGGGGTCCTGCAGGCGCTCCACGACGGGCTGAAGCGCGAGGGCACCTACGCGGTCGTCGTCGGCAGGCACTTCCGCGCCGGCAGCGAGGGAGTGCTGCAGCCCGGAGTCGCCGGCCGGCTCGCCACCGAGGCTCTCGACGCGCACCGCGGCGAGGGCGTCACGACAACGCTGATCGACTTCGTCCACCGAGTGGCCGCCGCCCGGAAGAACGGTGGGAGCCCGCCGAGCAACGGCACCGGAACGGGGGGCGGAATCCTGATCGGGCTGCTCGTCCTCGGCGGCGCCTTCTTCGCGGGGAGCTATGCGATCCGGACGCGCCGGCGACGGCAGGCAGAGCTCGCGGAGGTCAAGGCCGCGGCACACGACGACCTGATCGCACTCGCGGACGACGTGCAGAAGCTCGAGGGGCCGGTCGAAGGTAACCCGAAGGCGAAGCAGGCGTATGACGACGCGCTGACCGACTACGAGCAGGCAAGCAGCGCGTACGACCGCGCGCGCGAAAGCAAGCAGCTCCAGGCTGTCACGAGCTCGCTCGAGGAAGGCCGCTGGCACATGGCGTGCGCCGAGGCGCTACTCGCAGGGAAGCCGCAACCGGAGCGCCGGCCGCCGTGCTTCTTCGACCCGCGTCACGGGCCGTCGGTTCGCGACGTCGAGTGGGCGCCGCCGGGCGGCGCCACCCGCAAGGTCCCTGCCTGCGAAGTGTGCGCTCGGGCTGTCGAGCACGGCGACGAGCCGGCCTCCCGTGAAGTTGTCGCCGGCGGGCGGCGAGTCCCGTACTGGAACGCCCCGTCCTACTTCGGCCCGTGGGCCGGTGGATATTTCTCGCCGTTCGGCGGCACAGGGTTCCTCTCCGGGCTCTTCGTCGGCGAGCTGCTCGGCGGCGCCTACGGCGGCTGGGGCTACGGCAGCTGGGGCGGCTCGGGAGACTCCGGCGGCTTCGGCCATTGGAGCGACTTCGGCGGCGGCATGAGCTTCGGCGGCGGCGACTTCGGCGGTGGCGGAGGCGGCGGCGGGGACTTCTAGGGCAGGAGGCGCCACACTGAAGCGGTGATCCACTCCGTCTTCCACGCCCTCGACGTCTTCTTCACCCACTTGGCGTCGGTCGAGTGGAAGTGGCTGGCCCTCGGGGTCCTTGCCCAGCTCGGCAAGCTTGTCGCTGTCTCGCGCGCTTGGACGAACATCGTGCGCGCGGCATATCCCCACCAGCGTGTTCGCTGGCGGACAATGTTCGGGGCGTACGTTGCAGGCACCGGCGTCAACGCGATCGTCCCAGCGCGGGGCGGCGACGTCGTGCGCCTCTTCCTCGCGAAGCGCCGGATCGAGACCTCGACGTACACGACGCTCGTGTCGACGTCGCTGTTGCAGACGCTGTTCGACGTCGTCATTGCCGGGTGCTTCGTGGTGTGGGCACTCACGCAGCACGTCCTGCCGGGCATCGGCGTGCTCAAGAGCCCGCGCATCCCGTCGCTCGACTACGGCTGGGCCTTCCGCCATCCGACGGCAGGCCTGGTCCTCGTCCTCCTGCTGCTCCTCTTCGGGGCGGCCCTGATCGCGTGGGTCGCGGAGCGAGTCGACGAGTTCAAGGCAAAGGTCGCGCAGGGGTTCGCGGCTGTCGCGGACCGCAACTACTACGTCATGCGCGTCGTGCCGTGGCAACTGCTCGACTGGACGCTGCGCCTCGTCACCGTCTTCTTCTTCCTGCGCGCCTTCCACATTCCCGCGACCGTGCACAACGCGCTGCTCGTGCAGGTCAGCCAGAGCCTCGCCACGATTCTGCCCATCAGCCCGGCCGGGATCGGCACCGAGCAGGGTCTCCTGCTCTACATCTTCCGCCACGTGACGACGAAGAGCCTCGCACTGAGCTTCAGCGTCGGCATGCGCGTCACCTTGATCCTGGTGAACGCGATCGTCGGCTTCACAGCGATTCTGCTGATGACGGGGACGCTCCACGTCCGCCGACAGGCGGAAGCCGACCGAGCCGGGTCAGAGCCGGCGGGGGTGAAGGTTCCGGACGGCCGCTAGTCGCGACCGTCCGAGAAACCGTCGGTCCACTTGCCGTTGCTGTTGCTGACAGCCGGCGAGCCCGGCTTCTTCGGGGCAGCGCTCGCGTGTCCGACGCCGAACGAGACGGCGACCACGACGAGAGCTCCCAGCACAGAGATCTTCCGCAGCATCCTGATCACCTCCCTTCCTTAGAACCTCACGTCCTGAAGCGCCTCAGCCGCGCGGCGATACAACGCCGCCGCGGCACGGTCGTCGCCGCGCCGTGAGGAAAGGTCGCCTTGGGCCGTCCAGGCGACCGCGCGGTGACTCGCGGATGAAAGTTGCGAGAGGTTCAGCTCGGCCTCGGCGAACGCCTGCTGCGCCTCGTCGTAGCGCTCTTGCTCCATCAGCGCCCGGCCGAGGACGATCAACGCGTTGCCCGCCTCGTCGAGGAAGTCGGGGCGCCCCTCGAGGAGCTCGAGCGCGTGTCGCGCCTGCTCCTCCGCGAGTGCCCACTCGCTCGCGCCTAGATGCACCTGAGCCAGCGACGAGACGGCCTGGGCCGCATCCGGATCGCTGCCGACCTCGAGCGCGACCGAGAAGGCGCGCTTGAGGTAGTCGATCGCGTCCTCGGGCTTGCCGAGGAGATAGTTGAGACCGCCCAGGTTATTCAGCAGGCGCCCGACGTTCTTGCGATCGCCGTGCTGCTCGTACAGCTCCTTCGCGCGCTCGGCGAGCGCCCGCGCGCGCAGCCACTGCCCATCGCGCTCGGCGACGAGCGACGCTTGGAACGTGACGTGCGCAACCGTAAGCGTGTCGTCGAGGCGGTCGGCGAGCTCGAGCGCGCGCTCGATGTCCTCACGCGCGGCCTCGAAGTCGCGCTGCCGGCGTGCGCAGCGTGAGCGCCACTCGAGGATGTGGGAGCGCAGCCGGTCGCACGGCAGTCCAGAGCGGTCAGCCAGCTCGAGCGCCTCACTGAGCAGGGTGACCGCGGTGTTGATCGACGTGAGCTTGTAGCGGCAGACACCCATCCGATAGAGGACGTCCGCGCGCTCCACGTCTGAGAACCCGATGTCTTCCGACAGCTCGCGCGCACGCGTGAGCAGGTCGAGCGCCGGGCGAAGCTCTCCGTGGGACATCCGCGCCCAGCTCTCTGCCAGCAGCGCGCGGAACTCGAGCTCACGCGCCTCGGGCGAGTGGGTGATGCCGTCAAGCGCCTCGAGGGCCTCCTCATAGCGCTGGCCTTCGACGGCAGCCTCGGCGCGAACCACCGATGCTTCGACCTCGGCGTACTCATCCCAGGTCTGGCCGGTCTCGAGATAAGAGGTGTCGACGCCGAGTCGCTCCGCGATCCACTCGAGGGTCTGGGGTGTGGGCCGCGTCTTCCCGCGTTCGATCTGGCTGACGTACTCCTTCGAGAAGCGGTCGCCGGCGAGATCGGCCTGGGTCAGGCCCGCTGCGACGCGCAGCTGGCGCAGCCGGGCTCCGAGGCCTGACGGGACGCGCTGCGGCGCGATCGATGTAAGGGTGCGGCCTTCCATAGCGGCACCTCAGGTATCGGCCTCCCCTGCGGTTTCTGGGATCGCTTGCGCGAGTGACCCGAACGAGTGACCGTCAGGCGCGGCCGGCTTTGTGCAACTGGGCGTAGATCGACCGAGCCGTCTTCGCAGGCACGCCGGGCACGCCCTCGAGCTCCTCCTGCGATGCCGCGAGGAAGCGGTCGGCCGAGCCGAAGTGCTGGAGCAGTGCCCGTCGCCGCACCGGCCCGACGCCCTCGAGTTCGTCGAAGATCGACGCGAACGAGCGCGAGTCGCGGCGCTGCCGATGGAAGCCGACCGCGAAGCGGTGCGCCTCGTCGCGGACCCGCTGGAGAAGCTGCAGGCCGGGTGAGTGCGGATCGAGGATGATCGGGTCCGACCGCCCCGGCACGAAGACCTCCTCGACGCGCTTGGCGAGCGCGACGACGGCGACCCGGGGGAGGTCGAACCTGTGCATCGCCGCGAGCGCGGCGGAGAGCTGGCCCTTGCCGCCGTCGATCACGACGAGGTTCGGCGTCGCCGCGAACGATTCGTCGTACTCCTCCGCAGTCACGTCCGACAACCTCGCGAAGCGGCGCGCCACGACCTCCTCCATCGCGGCGAAGTCGTCCATCCCCTCCTGACCGCGCACGCCGAACTTGCGGTAGTGGGCCTTCTTGGCGACGCC
>DATFTK010000193.1:0-9662 GCA_035262005.1 Gaiellaceae bacterium
GACCTGGACGCCGTGATCTCGGAGCTGCAGGCCACGACCGGCAGCGGCTCCGCAACACGCAGACGCGCGCTGCTCGGAGGGCTGCTCGCCCGCGCGACCCAGTCGGAGGCGGATTTCATCCGCCGGCTGTTTACCGGCGAGCTCAGGCAGGGCGCGCTGGCGGGGATCATGGTCGACGCGATCGCGAAGGCCGCGGAGGTGCCGCTCGAGCTCCCACGTCGCGCGTACATGCTGTCCGGCGATCTGCCGCGGACGGCTCAGGTTGCGCTCGCGGAAGGCGAAGAGGGGCTCCGCGCGTTCGGCTTGGAGCTCTTCCGGCCGGTGCTGCCCATGCTCGCGTCGAGCGCCGACAGCATCCCGGACGCGCTCGCTGGTTTCGAGCGCGCCTCGGTGGAGTCGAAGCTGGACGGCATTCGCATTCAGATCCACCGCCGTGGCGCCGACGTCCGCGTCTACACGCGGAACCTGAACGATGTCACGCACGATCTGCCGGGTAGCGTCGACGCCGCACTTCAGCTTCCCGCTCAGCAGGTAGTGCTCGACGGCGAGGCGCTCGGAGGCGGCACCTTCCTCTTCGACCTGCTTCACGTCGACGGAGAGGACCTGCTCGACGTGCCGCTCGAGCGTAGGAGTGACCGGCTCGCCGCGCTCGCGCCGGAGCTCAAGGTGCCCGGCGCGTTCACGTCGGACGTCGCCGAGGCGCAGCTCGTGCTCGACAACGCACTGGCTGCCGGGCACGAGGGCGTCGTGGTCAAAGACGCGGCGTCGCCGTACGCCGCGGGACGCCGCGGCAAGGCCTGGCGGAAGGTAAAGCCCGTCCGGACCTACGACCTCGTCGTCCTCGGCGCCGAATGGGGGCACGGGCGACGGCACGGAACGCTTTCCAACCTGCACCTCGGCGCGCGCGACCCGCGCAGCGGCGGGTTCGTGATGGTCGGCAAGACGTTCAAGGGGATGACCGACGAGCTGCTCCGCTGGCAGACGCAGGAGCTGCTCGCGCGAGAGGTCGGGCGGCGCGGGATCGCCGTCCTCGTCCGCCCGGAACTCGTCGTCGAGATCGCGCTCGACGGCGTCCAGTCCTCGACCCGCTATCCGGGCGGCGTCGCGCTGCGATTCGCCCGTGTGAAGCGCTATCGCCCGGACAAGAACGCTGGCGAGGCGGACACGATCGACGACCTACGCGCCTTGCTCCAACAGGACTAGGCTTGAGCTGTGGAGGCGAGCCGGGCCCGGAACGACCAGCAGACGCCTCAGGCGCCGGGCGGTTCCTCGCCGCCGCAGAAGCCGCGGCCCCGCTTCCCAATCAGCCGCGGCTGGATCATTTTCGCACTCGCCCTCCTGGCGGTGAACTTCTACTTCGGCTCGCGTGCAACCCAACCGACTTCGCGCGTGCGCGTCCCGTACAGCCCGTTCTTCGTCAACCAGGTGAACGCCGGTCACGTCAAGGAGATCACCTCGAAGGGCACCGCGATCCAAGGCTCGTTCACGGAGAAGATCAAGTTCGGCAAGGCGAAGCCCACGACGAAGTTCAAGACCGAGGTGCCGGCGTTCGCCAACACCGACGAGCTGTCGGCGCTCCTGCAGAAGAACCACGTCGTCGTCAACGCGCAGCCACTCGACACCGGCGTCGCGTGGTGGGAGAACCTGCTGCTCGGCTTCGGCCCGACGATCCTCTTCGTCTTCCTGCTCTTCTGGCTGATGCGCCGCGCCGGGAATGCGCAGAACCTGCTCGGATCGTTCGGCCGTTCCCGCGCGCGCCGCTACCAGCCGTCCGGAGACCGCGTCACGTTCGCCGACGTCGCCGGGGTCGACGAGGCGAAGCAAGAGCTGACCGAGGTCGTGGACTTCCTCCGCCATCCGGACAAGTACCGTCGTCTCGGCGGCCGCATCCCGCACGGCGTGCTTCTGTCCGGGCCGCCGGGAACCGGGAAGACGCTGCTTGCACGGGCCGTCGCGGGAGAGGCGAATGCGCCGTTCTTCTCGATCGCCGCGTCCGAGTTCGTCGAGGCGATCGTCGGCGTCGGCGCAGCGCGGGTGCGCGACCTGTTCAAGGAGGCGAAGGAAAACGCGCCGGCGATCGTGTTCATCGACGAGCTCGACGCGATCGGCCGCTCGCGTACGTCGGGCGTCGCCGGGTTCAGCGGCGGCAACGACGAGCGCGAGCAGACGCTGAATCAGATTCTCACCGAGATGGACGGCTTCGACTCGTCCACCAAAGTGATCGTGATCGCTGCGACGAACCGCCCCGACGTGCTCGACCAGGCGCTCCTGCGTCCAGGGCGCTTCGACCGGCGCGTCGCCGTGCAGCCGCCCGATCGCGCCGGCCGCGAAGCGATCCTGAAGGTGCACACGCGAACCGTCCCGCTCGCCGACGACGTCGACCTCGGCCGGATCTCCGCCACGACACCGGGGATGGTCGGGGCCGACCTCGCCAACCTGGTGAACGAGGCAGCACTGCTCGCAGCGCGGCGGAACCACGAGAAGGTCACGGAATCCGACTTCACCGACTCGCTCGAGCGGATCGTGCTCGGCGCGGAGCGGCAGGTGATGATGACCGAGGCCGACCGCCGCCTCACGGCGTACCACGAAGGCGGCCACGCGATCGTCGGCATGCTGACGAAGGGGGCCGACCCGGTGCGGAAGGTGTCGATCATCCCGCGCGGCGTCGCGCTCGGCGTGACGTTTGCCGCGCCCGACAGCGACCGCTTCAACTACAGCGAGCCGGAGATCCAGGCCAAGATCAAGGTCGCCCTGGGCGGCCGCGCGGCCGAGGAGGTCGTCTTCGGCGAGATCAGCACCGGCGCAGAGTCCGACATCCAGCAGCTGACGGAGATCGCGCGCCAGATGGTGGGACGCTGGGGGATGAGCAAGACGATCGGGCCGGTGGCCGTGATCCCGCGTGACGGGTCGGGGCCGCTCCTGCCCGGCGTCTCGGAGGTCGCTCCGGAGACGCAGCGGCTCGTCGACGAGGAGGTGCGGCGGGTCGTCGAGCAGGCGCACAAGGACGTGATCGCTCTGCTGAAAGCCAATCGCGACAAGCTCGACTCACTCGCACATGCGCTGCTCGAGCACGAGACGCTCGACGAGGACGACGCCTACGCGGCGGCGGGCGTGCCGCACCAGTCGAACATGAGAGGCGACGGCTACGCGGCCGCTGCGCGCTCGACCGTTCAGCGTTAGGTGTCGGAGCACGAGGTCAGAGACGCGACGCGTCGCACGAGGCTCGCGAACGAGCGGACGTACCTCGCCTGGCTGCGGAGCGCGCTGACCGCACTGGCGGTCGCGATCGGCGCGGGCAAGATCGTCCCAGGCGTCGCCGACGTCACGTCGTGGCCGTTCGAGCTGCTCGGGGCCGGCTACGCCGTGCTCGCACTCGGGCTGGTCCTCGGCGGGCTGCGGCGCTTTCTCAGCGTCGAGGAAGCGCTCAGGGCCGGCGACTACACGCCGCTGACCAGTCGCGACGCGCTCGTCGTCGGAGGCGCTGCGAGCGTGCTCGCGGTCGCGACGCTCGCGCTCGTCTTCGTTCGTTAAGCGGCGGCCTCGGCGAGCTCTTCCGAGATCCGGCGCATCCGCGCCTCGCGCTGCGCGAACGCGGCGACGACGCGCGGATCGAATTGCTTCCCGGATTGCGTAAGGATCTCGTCCGTCGCCGACTCCCAGGTCTGCGCGGGCCGGTACGGCCGGTCCGTCGTCATGGCGTCCATCGCGTCGACGAGCGCGAAGACGCGCGCCGGCAGCGGGATCTGCTCTCCCACGAGGCCGTCGGGATAGCCGGAGCCGTCCCAGCGCTCGTGGTGTGAGCGCACGACCTTGAGGCCGGCCCCGCCGAGGAGCGTCACGTTCGACAGCATCGCCTCGCCGAGCAGGGTGTGCCGCTCCATGACGAGGCGCTCCGCGGCGGATAGCGGCGCTTCTTTCTTCAGGACGGCGTCGGGGATGGCGAGCTTGCCGACGTCGTGGAGGAGAAAGCCGTACTCGAGGCTCGGGTCGTCGAGCAGCCGTGGATTCACGCCGCCGACGAGCTCCGTCGCATAGCGCTGCACCCGGATCGCGTGCAAGCCAGTCACCGGGTCCTTCGCCTCGAGCGCGTCGGCGAGGGCGATCACCGTCTGCCGATAGGACTGCTGCAGCAGCCGCCGCTGGCGCCGTTCGATCGCGAGCAGGCTGCTGAGGTCGCGTGCGTACACGAGCAGCTGCTCCGCGTTGTCGGCGGGCGGCTCGGCGACCGTGATCCTTCCCGGCTCGCCGAGCCGGTCGAGGAGGCCGACCAGCTCGATCGGGCTGAAGGGCTTGCGCAGAACCGCGTCCGGGCCGGCCTGCTCGACCTCCTCGCGCGTCGCATCGCGGCCGGTTAGCAGCAGCACGAACGGCGAGCCGTAGCGCTCGTTCCGCTTCAGCTCCCGGCAGAAGCGGAAGCCGTCCATTCCCGGGAGCGCGACGTCGAGGATCACGACGGCCGGTGACCAGAAGCGCGCGATGTGCGCCGCGCCTTCGGCGGAGGACGCCTCCTCGACGACGAACTCGTCCAGCCCGAGCGTGGTCCGCAGGAGCAGGCGGAGGCCGGGATCGTCGTCGACGATGAGAATGCGGCGGCGTCCGACGTCCCGCTCCAGCTCCGGCTCGGCCGCCGGTGCGCGCCGCTCCTGCTTTGGCTCGACGACGACGGCGCGGTCGGATCTGCGCATCAGCGCAAACGTCCGGACGACGAGGACGCAGAAGATCGCCCACACGCCGAGGCCGACGAGGATCCAGACAGCCGTGTCCGGCACCCGTCTCTAGTCCACGCTTCGCTGCGATTTCGTCATCAGTGGAGTGGACGAGGGCCGCAGCAACGCCCGAACACACTATGGACCAAGAACCCGGGTGCTGCCAGCGGCAAAACGGAGTGGTCACTCCGTTTTCTTGCTACAGTGAGGACGTGACCACTGCCGTCTCCACTCGTCGCGACGCCCGGCGCAACCGCGAGCGGCTCGTCGCCAGCGCGCGGGAGCTCTTCGCAGAGAAGGGCATCGAGGTCTCCGTGGAGGAGATCACGCACCACGCGGGCGTCGGCATGGGGACGCTGTACCGCCACTTTCCGACCAAGGACGAGCTGATCGATGCCGTCCTCGAGGACGCCTTCGCGGAGATCATCCAGATCGCGGAGGAGGCCGCGGCGACCGACGACGCGTGGGCCGGGCTGACGCACTTCCTCGAGCGGATCCTAGCGCTGCACGCGGCGAATCGCGGCGTCAAGGACATCGTGGCCGCACGCGCGCACGGCGCCCGCCGTGCCGAGGCGATGCGCGCCAGGATCAGGCCGCTGCTCGCCCGCACCATCGAGCGCGCGCACGAGCAGGGGACGCTGCGCAGCGATTTCACCGGCGACGATCTTCCCCTCGTCATCTGGACGGCAGGACGTGTCATCGAGCTGACCGAGACCGCTGCACCGGGGCTCTGGCGCCGCTACCTCGGCTTCCTGTTCGACGGGCTGCGCCCCGGTTCGGCAACGCCGCTGCCGACACCGGCGCTGACGCGCCCACAGCTGGCGCGCGTGCTGAAGAGGCAGCACTCATGAGCGAGCGACTGCAGGGCCGCGCGCTGTGGACGGTGTTCGCCGCGCTGATGCTCGGCATGTTCCTTGCGGCGCTCGACCAGACGATCGTGTCGACCGCGCTGCCGACGATCGTCGGCGACCTCGGCGGCCTCAACCATCTGTCCTGGGTCGTCACCTCGTATCTGCTCGCGTCGACGGTGTCGACGCCGCTCTACGGAAAGCTCGGCGACATGATGGGGCGCAAGCCCGTCTTCCTCGCCGCGATCCTGATCTTCCTCGCCGGCTCGATGCTCGCGGGGTTGTCGCAGACGATGGGGGAGCTGATCGGCTTTCGCGCGCTGCAGGGAATCGGCGCCGGCGGCCTGATGGTCGGCGCGCAGGCGATCATCGCCGACATCGTCCCGCCGCGCGACCGCGGACGGTACATGGGCCTGATCGGCTCCGTGTTCGCCGTCGCGTCCGTCGCCGGGCCTCTGCTCGGCGGTTTCCTCGTCGACAACCTCTCGTGGCGGTGGGTCTTCTACGTCAACCTGCCGGTCGGCGCGCTCGCCGTGCTGATCGTCGTCACGCGGCTGCACCTGCACACACCGACGGTGCGGCACTCCATCGACTGGCTCGGAGCCGCACTGCTGAGCGCGGGCGTCGCGTCGCTGATCCTGGTCGCAACCTGGGGCGGCAGCCAGTACGCGTGGGGATCGTCCACGATCGTCGGCCTTACGGTCGCCGGCGTCGGGCTCCTGGCGACGTTCATCTGGTGGGAGACCCGCGCGGCCGAGCCGATCCTGCCGCTCAAGCTCTTCCGTTCGCGCGTGTTCGCCGTGTCGAACGCGATGGGCTTCACGATCGGGATGGCGATGTTCGGCGCGATCGTCTTCATCCCGCTCTACCTGCAGCTCGTCTACGGCGCCAGCCCGACGAGCTCGGGCCTGCGCCTGCTCCCGTTGATGGGCGGCCTGCTCGTCGCGGCGATCGCCTCGGGACGCATCATCAGTCGGATCGGGCGCTACAAGGTCTTCCCGATCGTCGGCACGATCGTGCTCGTCGCCGGGATGTACCTGCTCTCGCGGCTCGGCGTCGGCACGGCGCCGTGGCTCGCGTCGCTCTACATGCTCGTCGTCGGCGTCGGAATCGGCCTCGTGATGCAGGTGCTCGTCCTCGTCGTGCAGAACGACGTCCCGCCCAAGGACATCGGCGTCGCGACGTCCACTGCGACGTTCTTCCGCTCGGTCGGAGGCTCGTTCGGTGTCGCCATCTTCGGGACGATCTTCGCGACACGGCTTGCCGACGAGCTGGCTCAGCTGCCGCGCAGCGTGACGGCGAAGCTCGGCAGCGGTGTGCACCTGCAGCCCGAGCAGGCGAAGCACCTGCCGCCACTCGTCCACTCCGACTTCCTGAACGCCTTTGCGCACGCGCTGCACGGCGTCTTCCTCTGGGGCGTGGCGCTGGCCGTCATTCCCGCCGTCCTGGCGTGGCTGCTGAAGGAAGTGCCGCTGCGGACGACGGTGGGCCCGGTGGCCGAGGTCAGCAGCGAGCAGGCGACAGCGGCGGCGACGCCGGAGGAGCGCCGACAGCCTCCAGCAGTGCGTCGAGCGGGCGCGGCACCTTAGCGAGGTCGAGCGCGCCGACGAGCAGCTCGGCGTACCGGATCTTTCGGTTCCCGAGGAACACGCGGAGCTGCTGCTCGATCGTTCGCGCCCGCTGAGCCGGCTGCTTCTGCAGCGTGCGGAACGAGTGCAGCTCGCCCTGTGTCTCGATGATCTCCTGGAGTCTCTCGGCGCCGACGGCGCGGATGAGCTCGTCCTCGAGGTCGGTGTCGCAGACGTAGACGTGCTCCAGCGCCCGAGTGAACTCGGGCGCCTCGCCGGCGTCGCAGAGCCCGACGAGCCTTGCGTTCGGGACCGACGCGAGAAAGCGCGGCAGCGCGTGCGCGCCGCCGATCGCGACGACGTCCACGCCCTCTGCGTCCAGGTCGCGTCCGCGCCGCTCTGCGAGCGTCAAGAGTGCGGCGCGGTCACTTGCGCCTTCGACGAAGACGACGGTGGATGGCTGCTCTGGCATGCTCGAGGTACGCCGGGTCGTCGTGGAGCACGAAGCCGACGTTCCCCATCATTCCGTATGCGTCGAGCTCGAAGGCGAACTGCGCTGGGTCTTCGTCCGCCGGCAGCTCGCCGGCCGCCTGCGCTTCGCGCACGAACTCCTCGACTCGTGCGGCCCAGGCGCGCTGGAGCTCGGCGACCCGGTCCTTGACCGGGCCCTCGCGCACGCCCAGCTCGGACTCGGCTGAAACGAAGAAACACCCGCCGGGAAAGACCCGAGCCTCGATGTGGTCGAGGAAGCTGTCGTACAACGTGCGCAGCCGCTCCAAGGGGTCGGCGGCCGCCTCGGCCGGCTCGACGACCAGCGTGTTGAGGATCTGAAGCGCCGTCTCGACCGTCTCGAGCTGGAGCTGCTCCTTCGACCGGAAGTGTGCGTAGAGCCCGCTCTTGCTCATCCCGATGTGGTCGGCGAGGCTGCCGATCGAGAGACCCTCGAGGCCGTCGACGGTCGCCAGGTTCGCCGCCGCGCGAAGGATCTTCTGCCGGCTCCGCTCGCCGTCCGCCCGCCGCCGTCGCTCGTGTGTCGTCGCCATCTCGCTTGACAAGATAGCACGACCGTTCGTATAGTTCAGCACGACCGGTCGTACTAACTACTAGACACGGAGGCTGAGATGAAGCTCTACGCAATCCGCAGGACCGACGGCTGGGCCACGCCCGACGGGGTGCAGGCCGCGGCCGCGCGGTCGGCCCATGTCGGCGACAACGAGATGTCGGAGGACATCCGCTGGATTCGCTCGTACGTCGTCCACGAGGCCGACGGCAGGCTCGGAACGATCTGCATCTACGAGGCATCGAGCCCTGAGAAGATCCGGGAGCATGCATTCCGCTCGGACATGCCTGCGACGGAGATCTTCGAAGTGGCCGACACGGTCGTCGTGAGGCCCGACCCGGTCCTCGCGGCCGCATGACGATCCTCGACACGATCGGCAACACGCCGCTCGTCGGCCTGACACGCTGCGCGCCGGAGAACGGCGCGCAGCTGTGGCTGAAGCTCGAGTACCGCAACCCGAGCGGCTCGATGAAGGACCGGATGGCGGTGGCGATGATCGAGGGGGCCGAGCGCGACGGCCTGCTGAAGGAAGGTGACACGGTCGTCGAGTACACCGGCGGCAGCACGGGGCCCGCGCTCGCGCTCGTGTGTCGCGCGAAGGGCTACCGGTGCGTGATCGTGATGGCGGACTGCTTCACCGAGGAGCGCTTCCAGTTGGTGCGAGCCCTCGGTGCCGATCTCGACGTCGTGAAGTCGGTCGAGGGCCGTCCGAAGGTGACGCCGCAGGACATCCGCAACATGGTCGAGCGCGCCGCGGAGCTCGCGACGCTGCCGGGCCACTATGCGACCGACCAGTTCAACAATCCCTATGCCGTTCCCCATCACCGCGACCATCTGGGGCGCGAGATCTGGGAGCAGACTCGAGGGCAGGTGACGGCCTTCTGTCACGGCCTCGGGACTGCGAGCTCGGTGATGGGCGTCTCGGACGCGTTGAAGCCACGCGGTGTCGTCATCCAGGCCCACGAGCCCGCGAGCTCGCCGGCCATCGGCGGCGGCGAGCTTGGCCCGTTCGCAATCCAGGGCTGGACGGGCCTCGTGATGCCGCACTGGGACGCCTCCAAGGTCGACCACGTCGAGCCGATCGAGGACGACGAGGCCCTCGCGATGACGTTGCGGCTCGCGCAGGAGGAGGGGATCTTCGCCGGGATCTCGACCGGCGCGAACCTCGTCGGCGCGCATCGGCTCGCCGAGCGGCTCGGCCCGGACGCCGTGATCGTCACGCTCGCCGTCGACAGCGGCTTCAAGTACATGAGCATCCCGCCGTACGCCTAGGGAAGAAACCGAGGCAACGGCTCGTCTCGTAAGCAGAAGTTGCGAGACATGAGATCCCAGTCTTTGACACGCGCGGTCGCGGCGGTGCTTGCGGCCGCTTTGCCGCTGGTCGGGCTTCTTTCGCTGCTCCTCCGCCGCGAGCTTGACCCGCACTTCGAGAACTACCGCGCGCACTTCGTCGTCTTCGGCTTCGTCGGCGGGCTCGCGT
>DATFTK010000194.1:0-6581 GCA_035262005.1 Gaiellaceae bacterium
CGGGCCGAATTCGTACAGTGTTGCTCCCAGTCGGGCATCGTCCGGACGCCAGAACACCCGATGCCGGGTTCGATCCTCTTTGGATTCTCCGTCCCACAGGTCGGAGAACAGGTTCTGCCGTGTCATGCTGATCCTCCGAAGTAGCGGTGATTTGCAGCGGCGCAGGCCGACCACTCCGGCCTCGACACGCTGCCGAGAAAACGCGGCGTCAGCCGCGGCTAACCGCTACCTCGTCGCCGGATCCACGCAGAGAATCCTAGTGATTCTCCGACGGCCGTCAGGACAGCACGCGCTCGAGCGCCGCGCGATCCTTCGGCTCGCCGTGCGCGGGCAGCACGAGCTCGACCGGGAGGTCGAGCAGCGGACGGAGCCGTTGGACGACATCGTCGCGCGTTACATGCGTGCGGCCCCCGAGCTGAATGTCCAGTCCGTCGCCGAAGTCGGACAGCGAATCGCCGGTGACGAACGCGTTGACCGACGGCAGCCAGAGGATGAGATCGTTGTCCTCCCGGCCCGGGTATGCATGGATGCCGAACGGCCACGCTCCTGGACCGTGGAAGTGTCCTTCTCCTTCGCCCGCGCGCAGCCAGGCGAGGTCCTCGCTCTCCATGCCGCGCACGCGGTCGGGATCGACGCCGAACTTCTCGACCCAGTCCTCCCACGTGTCGGCGGGCGGCGTGTGGATGGGTAGGCCGAGTGCACGGGCGCCGCGCTCGTGGTACGGCGCGGTCAGGACGACCGCAGTCGCGCGCTCGCGCAGCTCGTCCGGAACGGAAAGCGGGTCGAACAGCACGAAATCGTCGCCGAGCTCGATCCCGTATGACGAGACGAGCTCGGGCCACCATTGCTCGTCGTTCCAGTCGGGATGGGCGGATTGCCAATGCCAGACGCCGGGCCGCAGCTCACGCATGGGCACGATGCTACGCCTCGCCGTCCCAGTA
Source organism: Gaiellaceae bacterium (assembly GCA_035262005.1). Taxonomy (GTDB): domain Bacteria; phylum Actinomycetota; class Thermoleophilia; order Gaiellales; family Gaiellaceae; genus 3-1-20CM-4-69-9. The sequence continues at coordinate 942 of DATFTK010000194.1, forward strand.
ATCGACGGGCTCGCCGTATCGGGACGTGAAGATATCGTCGTCCTTTGCATCCTTGGTGAGAACCTTCTCGCTGTCGGGGTACTCGATGATCTCCGGAGCGATCCTCGTCGAGAGCATCAGGACGCGCACAGGCTCCTGGGTCGTGTTCCGTACCTGGTGCGCGCCGGCGCCGCCCCGCAGGAAGCAAACGACATCTCCCTGCCCAAGCTCGCGTTCCCCCTCTGGTGTTCGCAGTGTCGGACGGCCGCGAAGGACGACCAGCCACTCCTCATTCGCGTGGTGGAGGTGGTACGGCCAGAGCTTCTTGCCGGGATCGACCTCGTACACGCTGCCGGCGAGGAGCTCGGCCCCGATCCGTCTGCCGATCCCCGCTTCGTGAACGCGAAATCCCTCGTGCTCCAACTCTGCCTCGCATGCAATCGTGAGCACGTTGGCGATCTCCACGCCCATACGCTACGCGCCCGCGCTCGGTCCACGCGCGCGACTACTGTCCTCCCGGTGAAGGTCAGCGCTGAGGCGGCGCGTCGTTTTCTCGTCGCGCGGCAGTTCCTCGCGCCCGCGCGGTCTCTCTCAGGAGGCCCCGAAGCCGTGCTGCAGGTCTTTCGCCGGTTCGGATCGATCCAGTTCGATCCGATCGCGGTCGCCGGCCGGAACCACGACCTCGTGCTGCACGCGCGCGTCGCCGGCTACGAGGCCGCCTGGTGCGACGTCCTCTATGAACGCCGTGAGATCTTCGAGGCGACGAACAAGGCGCTGTCGTTCGTCCCGACGAGCGAGTTTCCCTGGTTCCGTCATGTCATGGGCCGCAAAGGGCCGCGGTTCCACGCCGCGGCCATCGCGGACAACGCCGCGGTTGCCGAGCGCGTGCTCGAACGGATCCGCGCCGACGGGCCGCTGTCGTCGTCCGACTTCGGGCGGGAGACCGGCCCGACGAAGGACTGGTTCGGGATGCCGGAGAACGCCGTGCGCGCCGTGCTCGAGGCATACACGGTCACGGGGGTCGTCGGCCTTGCGCGGCGCGACGGCAATCTCCGCTACTACGACCTCATCGAGCGGCTGCTTCCGGCCGAGGTGCTCGCCCGCGACGTGCCGGAGCGAGAGCAGCTCCGGCACAAGCTCCTGTCGCGGTACCGTGCCCATGGCCTGCTCGGCCCCGGCGGCGCCGGCGGGACGTTCGCCCGGATCGCGGACCCGCCGGTGCGCAACGAGCTACGGAAGGAGCTGGTCGAGCTGGGCGCTCTCGTGCCCGTCGACGTCGAGGGCGTGCGCGGCAAGCGCCTCGTCCTTGCGGAGGAGCTCGAGCTGCTCCGGTCGCCTCCGGAGCCGACCCAGTCCGTCTCGTTCATCGCGCCGTTCGACTCGCTGCTCTGGGACACAGCTCTGCTGTCCAGCCTGTTCGCCTACGACTACGTCTGGGAGGGCTTCTTCCCGCCCGCGAAGCGTCGGTGGGGCTATTACGTGCTCCCGATCGTCTTCGGCGACCGTCTCGTCGGCCGGATCGAGCCGCGGATCGACCGGGACCGAACCCGCGTCGAGGTGCTCAACATCTGGTGGGAGAGCGGCTTCGCACCAGGCCGGGTCGCTGGGTTTGTCGAGGCGATGCGCGAGGCGCTCCGCGCCTATCTGCGGTTTGCACGCGCCGATCGCGTCGAGTGGGCGCCCCAGCTCGCAACGGAGAAGCGGCTCTTCCTCGTTCGCGCGTGACCGCGCCGGTCAGCCCGCGCGTTTCGCTACTTCGCGTGCTGGAGCCCCCGGACGCGGAACGCGACGACGATGTCCCTGATGCCGTGGATCAGGGTGAATGCCGCGACCCAGGCGATCAGCAGAACGGCGCTCCGACCGTAGTAGCCGGCTGCCCAGAAGCCGAGGACGACCAGGATGATCCCGGTGATCAGCTGAAGCCACCACGCACTCTCGTCCTTGTGTGAGGCGATCGAGACGATGATGTCGTAGATACCGGCGAACACGAGCACGAAGCTGAAGACGGCGGCGAGAGCCGCGAACGTGTCGCCCGGGTGGATGAAGGCGATCACTCCCGCCGCGATGAAGACGATCGCGAGCAGGACGTTCAGCAGCTTCCACCAACCCTCGGCGAAGAACACCATCGCGAACTCCATGATCCCGGCGGCGAGCGCGACGAACCCGAAGAGCAGCGAGATCGCATGCACTGACGTGTAGTCGAAGCGCAGGATGATCAACGACACGAGGATCCACGCAACGCCTGTGATGAGCAACAGCCACCACGGCGCCAGCGTGCGCCCCACCGCACGTTCCATTGCTGCTCTCGGTGACGTGGCTGCCTGACTGGACATCAAATACCTCCCGGTCGTTTCACGGTTTGTCCAATCTCTCACGACTGGCGTGGCAGGACAAGGGAGAGAATACGCCGGTGAGGGCGGCAGTCGTCGGCGCGGGCATCATGGGGGCCGCGGCCGCGTATGCGCTCGCGCGCGACGGCCACGACGTCACGCTCCACGAGCAGTTCGAGGTCGGGCACACGCATGGTTCGAGCCACGGGCGGTCCCGGATCGTGCGCCTCGCTTATCCGGAGGTCGACTTCGTCGAGCTGGCGAAGGAGTCGTTTGCGGGCTGGCGAGACCTGGAGCGCGAGGCCGGCGTCGAGCTGCTCGAGCTGTACGGGCTCCTCGAGCTCGTCGGCGACCTGGCGCAGGGGTCGAGCGCCGCTTTGGACGCTGCCGGCGCCGAGTACGAGCTCGTCGACGCGGAGGCGGCCCAGCGCCGCTGGCCGGTCGGCGTGCCAGACGGCTGGACGGCGCTCTTCCAGCCCGAGGCGGGCATCGTTCGCGCCGACGTTGCGCACCGCGCACTCGTCGGCAGCGCCGTCGCGCGCGGCGCAGAGCTGCGCGAGCACTCGCGCGTCGATTCGCTCGACGGGGTCGACGCGGACGTGGTCGTGCTCACGGCCGGGCCGTGGCTGAGGCGGTTCTTCCCGGACCTCCCCGTGCACACGACACGCGAGACGGTCGCGTACTTCCGGCGTGAGGGTGCGCCGCTGCCGTCGGTCGTACAACTCGACCCGGTGACGCGCGGGCACGCTCTGTACTCCCTGCACGACCCCGTCCACGGCCTCAAGGCGGGGGCGCACCACGCCGGCGCCCACGTCGGTCCTGACGAGGAGGGCGCGCCGGACCCGGCACTCGTCGAGCGGATCGCCGAGTGGGTCACACGAACGTATCCGGACGCCGACCCTGACCCTGCCGCCGCGGAGACGTGCATGTACACCACGACGCCGGACGAGCACTTCATCTTCGAGCGCCGCGGCCGAGTCGTGATCGGGTCGCCATGCAGCGGCCACGGCTTCAAGTTCGCGCCCGCGATCGGCGACCGGCTGGCTCGAATGGCCGCTAGCCTGTAGCCGTGCCCTTCTACCAGCGCTTGGGGGACGTCCCGCGGAAGCGCCACATCCAGTTCCGCGACAACGGAACGCTCCTGACCGAAGAGGTGATGGGCATGGAGGGCTTCGTCGGGATGGAGTCGATCCTGTACCACCTCCAGTCGCCGTGCCGTGTGATGAAGGTCGGCGACTTCGAGGAGCTCGAGCGCAAGGAGTGGGTTCCGGACACGCACGCGCACCGGCACTTCAAGACGTACGAGATCGACGCGAAGGGCGACGAGATCACCGGCCGTCGAGTGCTGATGTGGAACAACGACGTGGAGATCTCGCTCTGCCGGCCGAACGAGCAGATGGACTACTTCTTCCGCAATGGTGAAGGCGACGAGGTGGTCTTCGTGCACGAGGGCAGCGGCACCCTCGAGACGATCTTCGGCAACGTGCCGTACACGGAAGGCGACTACGTCGTCATCCCGCGCGGGACGACCTACCGGTTCAGGCCCGACGGCGCACAGCGTTACCTCGTTTTCGAGAGCCCGGGGCAGATCGAGATTCCGCGCCGCTACCGCAACCAGTACGGGCAGATGCTCGAAGGCGCGCCCTACTACCACCGCGACATCCATCCACCGACCGAGCTGAACACGCACCGAGAGAAAGGCGAGTTCCCGGTCAAGGTGCGGGTGCGCGGCGGCTACCAGACGTACGTCCTCGACTACCACCCGTTCGACGTCGTCGGCTGGGACGGGTACCTGTACCCGTGGACGTTCTCGGTGCACGACTTCGAGCCGATCACCGGCCGCATCCACCAGCCACCGCCGTCCCACCAGACGTTCCAGGGACAGAACTTCGTCATCTGCTCGTTCTGCCCGCGCAAGCTCGACTTCGACCCGCTCGCCGTTCCGATTCCGTATCACCACTCGAACCTGCAGTCGGAGGAGATGATCTATTACGTCTCCGGGAACTTCGGCTCACGGCGCGGCGTCGAGGTCGGCTCGATCACGTTGCACCCCTCGGGGCTCCCGCACGGCCCGCAACCAGGGCTCGCCGAGAAGTCGATCGGGATGCACGAGACGACCGAGCTCGCCGTGATGTGCGACACCTTCTATCCGTTGAAGCTGTCGACGTTCGCGAAGGAGCTGGACGACGGCAAGTACGCGTACTCGTGGTACGAGAACGCGCCCGACGTCGCCGGTGCCGAGGCGGCGGTGGACGGTGACGCCACCGGCGCCGGGCTGACCTCGCATTTCTGAGAAGCCGAGAGCCGAGACCGTCGAAGTCGACGGCCGGGCAACGCGCTTCACGGTCGCGGGCAGCGGCGACCCACTCGTGCTCATCCACGGGCTCGTCGGATCGAGGCGCTGGTGGTCCCCTTTGGTGCCGGCGTTCGCCGAGCAGCGGCGCGTCTACGCGCTCGACCTCCCGCGCCCGAACCGCACGGCGCCGCCGAGCGACTGGAGCGGCTGGCTCGGGCGCTGGCTCGACGCCGCGGGGCTGGCTCGAGTCGACATCGTGGGGCACTCGCTCGGAGGGATCGTCGCGGCCGAGTTCGCCGCCGCGTACCCACAACGGGTTCGCCGGCTCGTGCTGGTCGCACCCGCGGGCATCCCGTGCGGGCGTGGTCTCGTCGGGCGTGCGTTGCCGGTCGCCGGCGCACTCGCCGACCTGGGCGGCTGGCTGCCGATGGTCGTCGGCGACGCAGTTCGTGCACGCCCGGTCCCGGTCGTGCGGTCGATCTACTTCGTCTGGAGTCGCGACCTTCGTTCGGAGCTGACCGGCGTGCGGGCGCCGACGCTACTGCTCTGGGGCGACCGCGACCGGCTCGTCCCGGCTCGTGTCGCCGATGAGTGGCACCAAATCCTTCCCGCCTCGCGCATCGTCTACGTGTCCTGCGGCCACGTGCCCATGCTCGAGGCGCCCGAACAGGTCGCCGCCGAGGTCCTCGGCTTCCTCGGCCAGGAGTTCGAACACGATGTCGGCGACGAGGGCCGGCCGCGTGTAGTGAACGGCATGAGGCTCGCCGGGGACCACGACGAGACGTCCGTGCGGTAGCAGCGCAGCAACTCGTTCGGCCCAGGCGCGGCCGACGAAGCCGTCCTTCTCACCCCAGACGACAACTGTCGGCTGTCCGAGCTGCGGCAGGCGCTCTTCGATGCGGTCCCGCAGCGCGAAGCGCGCCGTCGCGAGCAGCGGACGAATGCCGGTCTGCGCATTGTCCCGCGCGGCGATTGCGAGGAGCGAGAACGGCTCGCGCGAGGAGTCTCGCAGCGCGGCTGCCAGCTGACGGCGGG
>DATFTK010000195.1:0-7492 GCA_035262005.1 Gaiellaceae bacterium
CGCTCCTCGTCCGGAGAGAAGAGCTCGAGCCCCATCGCCTTCGCGCCTTCGCGGCACGCCCGGCCAAGCCGCGCGTGGCGATCGAACGCCCCCTCGAGGCCCTCCTCGAGCAACAGCCCCAGCGCGACGTCGAGCGCGCGCACGAGCGACACCGCCGGCGTGAAGGGCGCGTCGAGCTTCGCCTGCGCCTTACGGGTGCGCTCCCAGTCGAGGACGTAGCGCGGCGAGGATGCCTGGGCGGCCGCGTCGAGCGCTCCCTGCGACACCGACACGAACGCAAGGCCCGGCGGCGTCATCAGCGCTTTCTGCGAGCCCGAGACGACAACATCCAGATCCCAGGCGTCGGTCTCGAGCGGCACTGCACCGAGACTCGAGACGGCGTCGACGACGACCAGTGCGCCCGCCTCCTTCGCAACCGCCGCGAGGGCCTGCACGTCGCAGACGACCCCGGTCGAGGTCTCGGAATGCGTGAGGTAGACGACGCGGGCGTCCTCTGCCGCGGCGAGTGCGGAGCGCAGATCGTCCGGCTCCGGGACCTCGCCCCAGTCCAGGCGAACATGTACGAGGTCGGCGCCGAACGCTTTCGCGAGCCCTGCCCAGCGCTCGCCGAAGTTGCCGGCCGACAGGACGAGCTGGCGATCGCCGGGAGACGTGAGGTTGGCGACGGCCGACTCGAACGCACCGGTGCCGGAGGTCGTGAACATCAGAACGTCGTTCCGCGTCCGGTAGACCTCGGCAAGGCGCGCGAGTGACCGCTCGTAGATCTCCCGGTAATCGCGCGCCCGGTGGTGGATCACCGGCTCCGCGAGCGCGGCGAGCACCTCGGGCGGCACCGGTGTCGGGCCCGGTGTCAGCAGGTAGCGCTTCTCGGCCATGTGAGCTGAGCCTAGCGGGGCCTGTGGGTGGTGAAAGCGATGCGCCAGCGCGCGCCGCTCACTGAACGACCTATTACTCGAGGCAATCGTCACGAATGTTTACTAACTCGTCACTCGGGTGACCGTCCTAGCTTCTTGAACAACCAGCGCAGCGCGACTGCGGCACAGTCATCGACGCGCGGCGCGGGTCCCGGAGGGATCTCTGAATGAAGCACAAGCACACAGTCCTACTGGCCTGCGCGTGCGCCCTGACGGCGCTCGTCGGAGCAACGGCGCTTCGCGCCGATCCGGGGCCGCAACCTCCCGCCGCGGCCGCAGTCCCGGCGCCCGCGCCGGATCTCGACCTGATCGAGCGGCTCATCCTGCGGCACCGCACCGAGACGTGGCGGTGGGAGCGCGTCATGGGCGTCCGCCTCACACGAACGTTGCCGCACTCACCGGTCGACCCCGGGCGGCGCGCCGCTGCCTGGCAGCAACTCGCTGTGAACATGCGCCGCCGGGCACGGAACGTGCCGCACAAGTCCGCGTGGCTCTGCATCCACCGCTTCGAGGGGGCGTGGACGGACCCGAACCCGCCGTACTACGGCGGGTTGCAGATGGACCTCGGGTTCATGCGCAGGTACGGGGGCGACCTGCTGCGCCGCAAGGGCACGGCCGATCATTGGACGCCGCTCGAGCAGATGTGGACAGCCGAGCGCGCGCACCGCTCCGGTCGCGGCTTCTGGCCCTGGCCGAACACAGCCCGCTCTTGCGGGCTGATCTGACTCCCGGGTCTGACCCCAGCGGTTCGGCCGCGCTACCCGAGCTTCGAACGCAGCAGGTCGTTGACGACCTTCGGGTCCGCCTTTCCCTGCGTTTCTTTCATGACCTGGCCGACGAAGTAACCGAGGAGACCCTGTTTGCCGCCTCTGTACGAGGCGACCTGGTCGGGGCTCGCGGCGAGGATGGAGTCGACGAGCGGCTCCAGCTCGGATGTGTCCGCGACGACGGTCTGCGCGAGAACGGCGGCCGCATCGATCGGGCCGGCCGCGCTGTCGGTGAACGCCGCGAGCAGCGCCTCGCGGGGGATCGTGTCACGCCCGTTGATGATCTCGACGAGCGCCGGGCCGTTCTCCGGCAGCGGCTCGAGTGATGCGAGCTGGTTCATCGCGACGTTCGCCGCCGTCGACCAGTCGAGGCCGTGCTCGACGAGCAGGCGGGCCTTGTGCTCGTTGCCGGTGGAGACGAGGTCGACAGCGTGGTCGAAGCCGACGTCCGGTGCGAGCGCGTGGATGCGCTCTCCGGGAAGAGCGGGCAGCTCCGCGCGCAGTCGGTCGAGCAGCTCGGGCTCCGGCTCGATCGGCACGAGGTCGGGCTCCGGGAAGTAGCGGTAGTCGTCGGCCTCCTCCTTGCGCCGCCGCGGCGTGACCGTGTCGGATTTCACCTCGTAGTCGAGCGTCTGCTGCACGACCTCGCCGCCGGACTCCCACGTCGCGACCTGCCGCCGCACCTCCGCCTCGATGCCGCGGGCGATGTGGTTGAACGAGTTCATGTTCTTCAGCTCCGTCCGCGTCCGGTAGCCGGCCTCACCCTGCTCGCGGACCGAGACGTTGGCGTCGGCGCGCAACTGGCCTTTTTCCATCTCCGCATCGGAGATGCCGAGCTCCACGACCGTCTGACGCAGCAGCTGCAGGAAGCGGCGCGCCTGTTCGGGCGAGCGCAGGTCCGGGCGCGTCACGATCTCGACCAGTGGCGTCCCGCCGCGGTTGAAGTCGATGTTGGAATGCGCCGCCCCGACGATCCGGCCGGTCGCGCCGCCGACGTGGATCGTCTTCGCCGCATCTTCCTCGAGGTGTGCGCGCACGATCCCGACCTCGAAGTCGCCGTCCTCGCCGGGGACGACGAACGTGCCGTCGACGCAAAGCGGCTCGTCGTACTGGGAGATCTGGTAGCCCTTCGGCAGGTCGGGGTACGGGTAGTGCTTGCGGTGGAAGAGCGCGTGCGGCGCGATCTCGCAGCCGAGTGCGAGGCCGAGCTTGAGCGTCCACGCCACCGCCGTCTCGTTCGGCGTCGGCAGCGCCCCGGGAAACGCGAGGCAGACGGGGCAGGTCTGCGTGTTCGGCTCTGCCGCGAACCCGTTCGGGCAGCGGCAGAACATCTTCGTCCTCGTCTTCAGCTGGACGTGGATCTCCAGCCCGATCACCGGCTCCCACTCAGCCATCGAGCAGCTCCTTCGCCTTGAGCAGCGGCACCTCGATGTCGCCGCGCACTTCGAAGACGGCGAGGTATTCCTCGAGCGCTCCGTGCATGCGGATGACGCAGAGCTCGTTCTCCCGATCCTCCAGCGACAGCCGCACGTCGCCGATCTGGACTGCGCGCGAGCCGTCGAGCACGCGCGGCCGCTCACCGAAGACACGCTCGACGGCGAGAACGAAGTCCGCGGCGCGATCGTGGAACGTCTTCCTCATCGCAGCCGCTCCGGCACCGTGTCGAACCCGATCGCGCGCTCGAGCGCATGCCCTGTGCGGAAGAGGGTGTTCTCCGAGAACTGCGCCCCGATCAGCTGCAGTCCCACCGGCAGTCCCTCCGACAGCCCGCAGGGGATCGAGAGTCCGGGCAGCCCCGCCATGTTCGGCGGAATCGTCAGCACGTCCGCGAGATACATGGCCAGCGGGTTCTCGGTGCGTTCGCCGAGCTTGAATGCGACCGTCGGCGACGTCGGGCTGACGAGCACGTCGAAACGCTCGAACGCGGCCGCGAACTCGCGGGCGATGACGGTGCGCACCTTCTGCGCCTGGCCGTAGTACGCCTCGTAGTAGCCGGCGGACAGCGCGTAGGTGCCGAGCATGATCCGGCGCTTCGGCTCGTCGCCGAAGCCCGCGTCGCGCGTCCGCGAAACCATCTCGTAGTAGTCGTCCGCTCCCTCGCGCAGCGCGTAGCGCACACCGTCGTAGCGCGCGAGGTTCGACGACGCCTCTGCCGGTGCGACGAGGTAGTAACACGCGAGCCCGTACTCGACCGCCCGCGGCAGCTCGCATTCGCCTACCTCGGCGCCCAGCTCGTTGCAGAGCTCGATCGCGAGGCGAACTGCGTCTCTCACACCCGGCTCGATCCCGTCGGCTTCGTTCAGCTCCTTCGGGACGCCGATGCGCAGGCCCCGCAGATCTTCCCCGTCCGGCAGCTCGACCGGCGGCACGTCGACGGTGGTGGAGTCGCACTCGTCGCGGCCGCTGATGATCCCGTACAGCAGCGCGTTGTCACGCACCGTCTTCGTCACGGGGCCAACCTGGTCGAGCGACGAGGCGAATGCAACGACGCCGTAGCGCGACACCGTTCCGTAGGTCGGCCGGAGGCCGACGTTGCCGCACAGGCTGGACGGCTGCTTGATCGATCCACCTGTGTCGGACCCCAGCGCCCACGGGGTCAGGCCAGCGGACACGGCCGCTGCGGACCCTCCGCCCGAACCGCCGGGGACGCGCGTCGGGTCCCACGGGTTCTTGCTCGGACCGAATGCGGAGTTCTCGGTGGAAGAGCCCATGGCGAACTCGTCCGTGTTCGTCTTGCCCAGCAACTGCAGGCCGGCTGACTTGCAGCGCGCCGCGACCGTCGAGTCGAACACCGGGTCGTAGCCCTCGAGGATCTTCGAGCCCGCCGTCGTCTGAACGCCTTTCGTCGAGATGACGTCCTTGAGCGCGATCGGGACGCCGTCGTTCTCGTCGTCGTCGACGAGCGTGAGGAAGCAGTGCAGCTCCTCGTCGTGTGCATCGATCGCGGCTCGGTAGGCCGCGCGCAGCTCTGCACCCGAGACCTCATTGCGTTCGAGCATCCCGATTGCCTCCTCGGCGGTGAGGCGCAGCGTGTCGATCACGCGGCGGTCTCCCCCGTCGGCGGCACACGGAAGAAGTCGCCGTCGCGCTCGGGCGCGTTCGCGAAGACGTCGTCGAGCGGCAGCGACGGCCGCGGCTCGTCCGCGCGGAAGACGTTGACGACGTCGAGTGGGTGCGAGGTCGGCGGCACGTCAGAGAGGTCGAGCTCCGACACCTTTCCGACCGCCTCGAGGATGTCGTTCAGCTGCAGCTCGAGGCGGGCGATCTCGTCCTCGGTGAGGTCGAGGCGCGCGAGCGCCGCCACGTGCAGAACGTCATCCCTCGTGATCGCCATTCGAGTCCTCCATTAGAAACAAAAGGGCCCCCTTCCGGGGGCCCTTGTAACTCGGTTCCGAAAGGAAAGCTAGACAGGCTGAACGTTCGCGGCCTGAGCGCCCTTGGGGCCCTGCACGACCTCGAACTCGACGCGCTGACCCTCGGTCAGCGACTTGTACCCCTCCTGGGAGATCGCAGAGAAGTGGACGAAGACATCTTCGCCGCCCTCACGCTCGATGAACCCATAGCCCTTCTCGTTCGAGAACCACTTCACGGTGCCCTGAGCCAACAGACTTCCTCCTTCAAAAACACGCGACGGCCCGGGCACCGAGCCGCCACTACCTGATACAGCGGGCGGAGTGTAGCTCAGATGCGCGGGAACGCAAGCACACCACGGCGGTAGCGCGCGGCCTTCAGAGCGTTCTCCAGCAGGCACGCGATCGTCATCGGCCCGACACCGCCCGGCACCGGCGTGAGAAACGCAGCCACGTCACCGACTCCCGGATCCACGTCCCCGAACAGCCCTTCCTCTGTGCGGTTCATGCCGACGTCGATCACGGCTGCGCCGACCTTGACCATGTCCTCGGTGATAAGGCCGAGGCTGCCGACTGCGGCGACGAGGATGTCGGCGTCGAGCGTGTGGCGCGGGAGATCGAGCGTGCGCGAGTGACAGATCGTCACCGTCGCGTTCGCATGCAGTAACAACATGGAGAGCGGCCGACCGACGATGAGGCTCCGGCCGACGACGACGGCACGCGCGCCTTCGACGGGGATCTTGTATTCAGCCAGCAGCCGCATGACGCCGACCGGCGTCGCGCCGACGAGCGTCTCCTGGCCGAAGAACAGCTGCCCCGCATTGAAGGGGTGCAGGCCGTCGACGTCCTTCATCGGGTCGAGCGTCCGCATCACCAGCGCTTCGTCGATCTGATCGGGGAGCGGCGTCTGCACGAGGATCCCGTCGACGGAGTCGTCCTCGTTGAGCTCCTCGACGAGCTCGAGCAGCTCCCCCTCGGCCGTGTCCTGCGGTAGCCGCTCGTCGATCGCCTGGATGCCGACCTCCTCGGCGGCCTTGTGCTTCAGCCTGATGTAGACCTGGGACGCGGGGTCGTCGCCGACGAGGACGGTGGCGAGCCGGACGTCGCCGAACTCCGCGATCTCGCCCTTCAGCTCCTCGCGGATGCGCGCCGCGAGGGCGCGCCCGTCCATCGGTGTCGCCGCGGGCACGCTAGAACGGCAGCTCGACGTCGCTGACGTCGAGGCCGAGCGACTCGGCGAGCCGCACCCCGATCTCGAGGTCCTCCTTCAGCCGGTCGACGTCGCGCGACTCCATCGCCCGCCCGATCCAGGCGCGCTCCTTCGGGCGCCAGAGCGCGTGGGCGGCGAACTCGGGCAGCAGACGGTTCGCGGCGTCGACGAGCTTGCGCTGCGTCTTCTTGTTTGCCTCTTGGAGGAGAACGCGCTCGTAGGCCATGCCGGCGCCGTGATGGATTCCGTCGTCGGTGGCGAGCCGGTTGCAGAGGTCCTCGAGCACCGTCCCACGTGAGGAGCGTGCGATCAGGCGAAAGCGGCTGATGATCAGGCGCTCGTAGAACACCTGCATCAGGAAGACCTTCTCCTCGAGCGTGTCAGCCTCGAGCGTCATGTGCGCCAGGTTGTCCAGGTGCGGGTCGCGCTCCGCGGTCCCGCCGGCCTCGCCGACGAGCTTGAGCCACGCCTCGGTGTGGCGCGACTCGTCCTGCACCATCGTCGAGTAGTAGAGCTTCGCCTCGTGGTCCGGCGCGATGTTCAGGAGCTGCGACGACATGTCGCACGCGAGCATGTCCGCCTGGAGCTGCTGCGTCAGCACGGAGCGCCACATGTCGCGGCGGCGCGCCCGGCGCTGCGGAGTTCCCTTCCCCTCCGGAATCGGCGCCAACTCACCCCACGGCAGGTCTCTCACCTGCCACTCCTGGCGCTTTGCGAGGTCGTAGAAGCGGAGGACGCCGGTGAAGGCCTCGCGGCCCTCGGCCGGCATCTCGATCAGCTGGGTCGTCGCCACTTCTGGGAGATTATGAAAGCCGTGGACCTCAAGCGCTGGCCCAGGAAGAACGACCAGGCGTCGATCAAGGCACGACAGGAAGCGCTCGGACTGAGCGACGGCGTCACCTCGATCGACCTGTCGCCGTTCGTCTCGGCACAGGAGATGCTGACAGGCGCAGCAGTGATCCCCGTCTCGGTCGTCGGCCCACTTGAGGTCGAGCTCGGCGAGTACGAGCTGGAGGAGCCGTTCGGTCGAGTGACCGAGACCGGACGCGTGCCCGACGCCGTCTACGTTCCGCTCGCGCATACCGAGGGCGGCCTGTCTGCGTCGCTTTACCGCGGCGCGCGGGCCGCGGCGGAGTCGGGCGGATTCCGCACCTACGTCCTGCGCGACCGGATCACACGTGCGTCGTGCTTCGTGTGCAAGACGACCGAGGAGGCGGTGCAGCTCGCGCGCTTCCTCGACGCGCACGTCGC
>DATFTK010000196.1:0-3161 GCA_035262005.1 Gaiellaceae bacterium
CAGACGCGTGTGCTACCGGACCCGTTCCTGCTGATCGCCACGGAGAACCCGATCGAGTACGAGGGGACGTTCCCGCTGCCGGAGGCGCAGCTCGACCGCTTCTTCCTCAAGACCGCGCTCGGGTACCCGTCCTCCGACGAGGAGCTCCAGATCGTCGACGAGCAGCGCCACGGCCACCCGCTGCGCCGGCTCCAGCCGGTGATCACCGTCGAGGACGTGCACGCGATGCGCCAGGCCGTGACCGCGGTCTATGTCGACCCGATGCTGCAGCGCTGGATCGTCGAGCTCGTGCGTTCGACGCGCGAGCTGGAGGAGGTCGCCGTCGGCGCGTCCGTCCGCGGCAGCCTGGCGCTCGAGCGCGCGGCGCGCGCGTGGGCGCTGCTCGACCGCCGCCCGTACGTCGTCCCCGAGGACATCGAGCGGCTGTTCGCCGCGGTGCTCCTGCACCGCATCGTCTTCCGTCCGACGTTCCTCGCCGAGGCGCGGCGTGTCGGCTGGGATGCGGCGGTCGCGGGTGTCGCGGAGAAATGCTTCGCGGCGGCGCCACGGCCGGCGGCCGAGTCGCCGGAGGAGCAGCGTCCTCCTGAGCGGCTTCCAGTGGGCCAACCGGCCGACTAGCCCTTGTCCTCGACCGAGGTCACCTTTCCGCTTGCACCCCGCCGGCGGTTCGCGGGGCTTCCCTTCGGCGGGATGACCAGCGTGCGTCGGGGGATGGGCTCCGACGTCGCCGGCTCGCGCCCGTACCGGCCGGGCGACGACGCCCGCTCGATCGACTGGGCGTCGTCTGCGCGCTTGTCGTCGGCACACGGTTCCGACGAGTTCATCGTGCGGGAGTACCTCGCCGAGGAGGCGCCCCGCGTGATCGTGCTCAGCGACCGGCGCCCGGCGATGTCGCTGTTCCCGCGGCCGCTCCCGTGGCTGGACAAGCCCGAGGCGATGCGTCAGGCGGCAGGCCTGGTCGTCGATGCGACGCTCGCCGCTCGCGGCTTCTTCGGTTACCTCGATCTAGGCGGGGAGGAGGAGCAGTGGCTGCCGCCGCGCACGCACCACGAGTTGCCGGCGCCGGCGCTCGCCGGTTCGTTCGGTGCGGCCGAGGACAACCTCTCCTTGGCGTTCAAGTTCCTCGCCGAGACACAGCCGCTGCTGCCGGCCGGGACGTTCGTGTTCGTGATGTCGGACTTCCTGATGCCTTTCGACGAGGCCGCCTGGATCTTCGCCATCGAACGCCGTTGGGATCTCGTTCCCGTGGTGATCCAGGATCCCGTGTGGGAGCGCAGCTTCCCGGACGTCGGCGGCGTCGTCATGCCGTTCCTCGACCACACGAGCGGACGGTTCGTGACGGTGCGCCTCAGCGACCGCGAGGCGGCCGCTGCGCGGGAGGAGAACGAGCAGCGTGCCGCGGAGCTGCTGGCGAGGTTCCGAAACCACGACCTCGGGCCTGTGCTGGTGACGACCTCGGATCGGATGGACATCTTCCAGGCGTTCCTCGAGTGGGCGGACGAGCGCATCGTCTCGCGGGGGCAGTGGTGGTGACCCGTCGGCGCTTGCTCATTGCAGCGGGCGTCGCCTGCGCGATCGTTGCCGCCGTGCTCGTCCCGACGCTGCTGACTGGCGGCTCGCACAGCGTCGCGCCGACGCAGCCGGTCGTAGGGAGCACGCAGATGTCACGTTCGGCGACGCTGTTCGGCGACAGCGTCCGCGCGTCGGTGAGGGTCATCGTCGACCGCGAGCGCGTCGATCCGTCGAGCGTCGGCTTCAACGCGCACTTCGAGCCCTTTGTCGCCCTGAGCGCCCCGAGCGTCACGCGGCAGGACAGCGGGCGGGTGACCCGCCTCGTCTACACGGCGAACCTGATCTGCGTGACGAATCTCTGCCTCTCGAAGGACAAGCCGGAGCCCGTGCACGTGCAGTTCCCGCCCGCGCAGGTCTTCTATCTGGCGAAGAGCGGTGAACGCCGCACGCTCCGCGTGCCGTGGCAGGCGAGCACGATCGGGCCGAGGACGAACGCGAACGATCTCAACGGCAACGACCCGTTCGAGCAGCCGAGTTGGCGCGCCACCACCGATCCGCTACCGGTCTCGTACGCGCGGTCGCCGCACACGCTGCGCCTCGTCCTGTTCATCGTGAGCGGGGTCCTGTTTGCCGTCGCACTGTTCGCGCTGATCCGCTTCGTGCTCACCGGAAAGCTGCGCCTGCGCGTCCTCAGCCCGCTCGAGCGTGCGGTCGTGCTGGTCGAGCGCGCCCCGGCCGAGTCTCCTGAGAAGCGCAAGGCCCTGGAGCTGCTCTCGTACGAGCTCTCGCGTAGCGGCGAGCCGGAGCTCGCGCTCGTGGCGAAGCAGCTCGCGTGGGCGGAGCCGACGCCGTTGCCGACGCTCACGCAGCCGCTCACGCTCGACGTCCGCCGCGTCATCGACCGGAGATCGAATGGACACGCTTCGTAGGCTGCTGAAGTCAGTCCGCGGTCCGACGATCCCGATCGGGACGACGGCCACGCTGGCGCCTGCCGTCCGGCGGACAGTGCTCCTGCGGGTCGCGTTCGCGATCGTCCTCGTCGGGCTGGTCGTCGCGGCGGTGCAAACCGGCCGCAGCAAGGCCGCTGCGAATCGGGGTCTCGTGCCCGGAGGAACGGGCGGGATGCTCGTGCTCGACGTCTCGCGCAGCATCAGGCCCGACGCAAACCACACGATCACGAACGTTCTGCAGCAGCTGATCGACGCCCACACGCGGATCGGCCTCGTTGCGTTCTCCGACATCGGGTACGAGATGCTGCCGCCGGGGTCGCCCTCCGCCGAGCTGCAACCGCTCGTCCGGTACTTCGCCGCCGTGCGGCCGAAGCCCGGCCCGGATCCCTATCCGCCGAACCCCTGGACGACCAGCTTCTCGGGCGGGACGCAGATCTCCTCCGGGCTCGCCGTCGCGCACGCGGCGCTCGTACGAGCGGGCGCGCCGAAAGGACCGATCCTGCTCGTAAGCGACCTCGACACCGCGCCCGACGACGTGCCGCGAGTGGCGCTGACGTTCAACCAGTTTCGGGCCCAGGGCGTGCCCTTCCGGATCGTTGCCGTGACGCCTCGCATCGACAACCTCTCCCTGTTCAAGAACCTCGCCGGCCCCGGTGCGTTCACGCACCCGTTGCGGGGGTCGGGCGGCGGCATCGGTCA
>DATFTK010000197.1:0-22138 GCA_035262005.1 Gaiellaceae bacterium
GACCTGGAAGATCACGCCGGCGCCTTGCTCGATCTGGTTCAGCGCGATCTGCTTGCACTTCGCCTGGTCGGAGAAGACCTGCGAGTACCCGTTCAGCGCCTTGATGCCGGGATCCGCGGCCTTCGCGCCTGCCTGATAGCCGGCGATGAAGCGGTCGACCGGCGGCTGCTTTTGACCGCCGACCGAGCCGATGACGTCGGGTCCGGGCTGCCGCTTCTCCTCGAGGCCCGCCAGGTAGCCGACGAGATAGCCCGTCTCCTGTTCCTTGAACAGCAGTCCGAGCAGGTTCTTCGGCTTGCCAGGCTCCGTCGTCTGGTCGACGTCGACAATCGAGAAGTTCGAGTTCGGGAAGCTCTTTGCGGCAGTCGCGATCGCTTCCGCCTCGGTGAAGCCGACTCCGATCGTCAGGTCGTAGCCCTGGCGCGCGAAGGTCGACAGGTTGGGGACGTAGTCCTGCGTCGACTTGGCCTGATAGACCCTCGTCTGCACCCCGAGCACGCGCTGCGCGCGCTGTAGGCCGACGTAGGAGAGGTGGTTGAAGCCGCGGTCGTTGAGGCCGCCGATGTCGGTGACGAGGCCGATCTTCTTGCCGCTTCCGGGCTTCGAGCTGCTCGTCGTGGACTGGCTGGTGCTCTTGCTGCTCCCACCGCAGCCGGCCACGAGCAGGGTCACTGCGCCGAGGAGTACGAGCGATCTCTTCATTCCGAAGCCTTTCCGCTAAGGTTTGCGACTATGGGGCGAAAACCCTCGTGAGCGAGCTTAGCAGCGGCCACCGCCTCCCCGCGCAAGTCAGCCTCGCCGTAGTGCTGCAGGTGCGCGATGGGCTGCTGCAGGTGCTGCTCTGGCAGCGCCTGCAAGAGCCGTTCGCGCGAAGCTGGGCGCTCCCGGGCGGCTACCTCGAGCCCGGCGAGACCCTCGAGGAATCAATTCGCCGGCACCTTGCGGAGAAGGTCGATGTCCGCGAGCTTGCCCACCTCGAGCAGCTCGAAACGCGGAGCGAGCCGGATCGCACGCCGCACGAGTGGCAGCTCGCAACCGCCTACCTTGGGCTGGTCCCGAGTGACGCCGATCCGCGCATTCCCGACGACACGGCGTGGCACCCGGTCGACGCGCTGCCGCCGGTTGCCTTCGACCACGAGTCGATCGTGCTCGCCGGGCGCGAGCGGCTGCGCGCGAAGCTCTCGTACACGAACATCGGTTACGCGCTCGCACCGCGGGAGTTCACGATCTCGCAACTCCGCGATCTCTACGCCGCGGCGCTCGGACACGACGTCTCGGCGACGAATCTCCAGCGGGTGCTGCTGCGCCGCGGCGTGCTCGAGCCCACCGGGCGACTGCGTGCCTCAGGGCCGACCGGCGGACGTCCCGGGGCGCTGTTCCGGTTTCGCGCTCGCACGCTCGAGGTCACCGACCAGTTCGCAGTGCTGCGCCCGCCGGGACCGGCGCGCCTGCCGGCCGCGTAGTCCGTTTCGGTGTTTCGCGGGCTGGTGCTGTCCGCGGCGCTCTGCTACGGTCAGACGCGTTCCCGGCGAAAAGGAGGTCGACTCTGATGACGACTGCGATTTGCCTCCTTTCGAAGAGCTCGCGGCTCTTCGTCTAGCCGGACCCTTTCCGCACTAGCACGAGTCTCGAGCTTCACCCGCTCACAAAGGAGACTCGCTTTGCCTGCCTTGGACGAGCTCGGGTGGGACGACGGCTGGTCGTCGGCGCTCGAGCAACTGGATGAAGACAACCTGGTTCCGGCGCGCGTCGCCGCGCAGCACCGCGGCGCGTACGTCGCGTGGACCGCCGAGGGCGAGCTGCGGGCGCGCGCGGCGGGGCGCCTGTTCTACGAACACGAGATCGGCGAGCCGGTTCCCGCAGTCGGCGACTGGGTCGCGCTCCGTGAGACGACGATCATTGCGATCTTGCCGCGACGGAGCGCGTTCATCCGCAAGCGCGCCGGCTTCGGCTCCGACGAGCAGGTGCTCGCAGCGAATGTCGACACGGCCTTCCTGCTCGCCGGTCTGGACGACGACTTCAGCCTGCGCAGGCTGGAGCGCTACGTCACGACGGCATGGGACAGCGGTGCCGAGCCCGTAATCGTCCTGACCAAGTCCGATCTCTGCGACGACGTCGGCGACGCGCTGCTGCAGGTCGAGACCGTCGCGATCGGCGTCCCCACGATCCCGATCTCGAACGTCACCGGCATCGGCCTCGACGACGTCGAGACGCGCCTTCGGCCTGGGCGCACGGCGGTGCTGCTGGGCTCATCGGGCGTCGGCAAGTCGACGCTCCTGAACCGCCTGGCCGGGAGCGAACTGATGCGCACGCGATCCGTGGCCGCCGACGGAACCGGCCGCCACACGACGACCCACAGGGAGCTGGTGCAGCTTCCGGGCGGCGCGCTAATGATCGACACGCCCGGCCTGCGGGAGCTGCAGTTCTGGGAGGGCGACGTCAGCACTGCGTTCGAGGACATCGAGGCGCTTGCGATCGAGTGCCGCTTCAACGACTGCGCCCACGCGAGTGAGCCGGGGTGCGCCGTGCAGGCGGCCGTCGACGACGGGACTCTGTCGCTCGACCGCCTCCGCAGCTGGCGCAAGCTCCAACGCGAACTGGAAGCGATCGCGGCACGAACCGACCGACGGCTACGAGCCGCCAGGAAGAAGCGCTGGAAGCAACTGGCCCTACACAACCGCCAACGGCCAAGGCTGTAAACGCCAGAGCCACGGCACCGCGAAGGCCGGAGCGTAAGCCAGGCGAAGCCGGCTTACGCGCAGGCGAACTGATGCGACGCGCGCACGCGCAGCCTGCGCGCGCCGCACGGAAGCGAACAACCGCCGACCAGCAAGGAGCGTACGAGCTTCGCTCGGACGCGTTCCGCGCGAAGCGCCGTACCTTCTTCTAGGCCGGGTTGCGGCCTAGAACATCGACGGAGACGATCTGTCTGCCGTCGATCGCAGCGTCACCTACCGCGACCGTGCCGCCGGCCTCGGCTTCGTCGATGACGCGCATTCCGATCGCCTTCGCCTCTTCGAAGTCCGACGCCTCCGCGACGAGCAGCGTCGCGCCGCTTTCGAGCGTCACCTCGATGCGGTAGACCGGGCCGGCGGTGGGCTTCGGCGCGGCCTGCTCCCGTGCCTCCGCCAGCGCCATCTGCGTGATCGTCCCCTTCGGCGCGTGCACGCGCTCGATCGCGTCCTTGATGTCGGAGCGCGCCGCCGTGACGAGCCGGATCGGCCCGTGCAGCGCCTCGCGCAGGCGCGTCAGGTGCGACGCGTTGTCCGCATCCGGCACGGCGACGACCGTGCAGTCGCCGTCACGCCCGAGCGGGAGTGCGCAATACATCTCAGCCGTGACCCGCGGCAGCATGAATGCGACCTCGTGATCGATCGCGTACACGTCGAGGTCGACGAACTCCTGGCCCTGCTGCGCCGCGAGCAGCCGGGACAGCTCTCGCTCGGAAAGGCCGTACTCCAGCAGCACCTCGCCGAGCCGCCGGCCGCTGTCCGCTGCCTCCGCGAGTGCACGGTTGACCGTCTCGAGCGGCATCAGACCTGCGCGCACGACGAGCGTCCCGAGCGGGTAGCTCCGCATCTCGGAGGTGCTGTACGGGGGAATCGCCGGCGCAGCAGGCGCAGCGGTGGTCTCGAACATGCTCATGGCCGCAGAATCTCCTCGCAAAGAGTCGTCAGCAGCGCCGTCGCCGTCTACCCCCCTTCGAGCTAGCTCGATCGAGGGTCAGACGAGCGCCGCGGCGAGGGACTCGGCGGAAAGTGCGTCCTTGCGAACGAACGCGTGTGCCGCGCTTCCGGGAACGAGCGCGCCGTAGTCGTCGCGGCTCGACGTCAGCACGACGATCGGCGGCGACTCGAGCGTGGCCAGCCGCCGTGCAACCTCGAAGCCGTCGAGGTCGGGCATATGCACGTCCAGCAGGACCACCTCGGGCCGCAACTCCTCCGCGAGGCGCAACGCGCTGGTCCCGTCTTCCGCCTCGCCCACGACCTCGAAATCGCCCGACTCGAGCAGGCCGCGCGCGCTCTCACGGAATGGCAGGTAGTCGTCGACGACGAGGACGGTCTTCATCGATGCAAGCCCCGTTCCGGTTGCGCCTCGGCGAACTCCACGGCGCGCGAGCGTTTGAGATCCTCGAGCGTGTCCTCGGCCTCGTCGTCGGGAAGCTCGACGACGTACAGCGATGCGAGCTCCGGGTCGTCGTCGTCAGGGAACAGACGCACGGCTCCCGGGACGTCCACACTTGCGCCTTCACGCAGCTTGAACTGGATCTTCACGAAGAGTCAGTCTGACGCGGCGAGCGAGGCGATGTCCAGCAGTCCGCTGCCGAACCCCTCCGTGAAGCTCTGGCCGTCCATGTCCGCCACCTTCGCCGCGCGAGCGCGCAGGTGCTCCTTCGTATCGGCCGGCGTCCAGTCGGGATGCTGCGCCGCGACGAGAGCAGCCGCAGCTGAGACGTGCGGCGTCGCCATCGAGGTTCCGCTCCACGACGCGTAGGCCGTGTCGGGCCGGTACGGCGACGGCTTCGTCGGAAGCGTCGAGAGGACGTTCGACCCCGGCGCGGCGATCCCGATGTGTGGGCCGGTGTTAGAGAAGGGTGAGCGGCGGTTCGTCTCTGCGACCGCGCCGACCGCGAGGACGTGGTCGTACGCCGCCGGATATTCGACCGGATTGCCGTGGTCGTGCTCGTTGCCCATCGCCGCCACCACCGTGACGCCGGCACGCTCGAGCCGCTCGAACAGCAACTGCTCCGCCTGCGACGACTGCGTCCCACCGAGCGACAGGTTGAGCACCTTGGCGCCCGACGTCGCGACGGCGTTGAGAGCCCGCAGGAAAGCCGTGCCGTCAACGTAGAAGTTGCCCTGGTTCGGCTGGTCGGGAAAGACCTTCCACATCGCGACGCGACACCCGGCGACGCCGACGACACCGGCCGCATCGTCGTTCCGCCCCGCGACGATGCCGCTCACGTGCGTCCCGTGACCGACGATGTCGTCGGCGGAAGCACCCTCGTGGTCGTACGACGCGATCGCGGCGGCGAGATCCGGATGGCGCTCGTCCACGCCGGTGTCGCAAATCGCAACGGTCACCGCGGCCGCGTCCGGCGTCGCCGCGTCGAACCAGCGAATGGCGCGCAGGCCCCACTGCCGGTTGTGCCGCGGATCCGCGGCCTGGTCGACAGAGAGCCACCTTGCGGGCATCCGCTCGGCAAAGGCAACTGCAGGCGAGGACTCGACGGTCCGCAGCAATTGCGGTGAGACCGCGTGCTCGTCGATCTCGACAACCCTCAGGTTGTCGTCGAGCGACTCGAGCGTGTGCGCCCCCGCTTCGCGCCGCAGATAGTCGAACGGCTCGCTCGTGTCCTCGTGCAGACCGACGACAATGCTGCCGGGTACGTACGCGAGCTGCTCGTGCGCCGGCGCCACGAAGGTGGGAACGTCGCTTTGGAGCGGGACGGCCATCCGCTCCGAGCGACGCTAACGCATCGGTGTCAAGAATCCGTGAGCGCGGCCAGAGGAGGCTCGACCGGAAGATCGGCGTCGGCCGCTGCGACGTGACAGGCGGCGCGGTGGCGCTCGCCGAGCAGTCGCAGGTGCGGCGACTCGGTTTCGCAGCGAGCGACTGCGTACGGGCAGCGAGCGCGGAAACGGCAGCCCTCGCCTGGGTCGACCACCTTGGGCGGCTCGCCGACGTCGGTCTTGTCCGCGACGCCGAGCTCCGCGCGCGGATCCGGCACGGCTGACAACAGCAGCTGCGTGTACGGATGCTTCGGCCGCTGGAGCACCGCTTCCGTGGGCCCCTCCTCGACGACGTGCCCGGCGTACATCACCAGCACGCGATCGGCGATGTAGCGGGCGCTCGCGACGTCGTGAGTGATGTACAGGAAAGAAACGCCCTCGCGCTCGCGCAGCTCGCTCATCAGATTGAGGATCCCGATCCGGATCGACACGTCGAGCATCGAAACGGGCTCGTCGGCGATGATCAGCTTCGGCCGGAACGCAAGCGCCTGGGCGAAACCGACCCGCTGGCGCTGACCGCCCGAGAGCTCGTAGGGGAACTTCCGCGCGGCAGCGCGAGCCGGGACGAGCCCGACGGCGTCGAGCACACGCTCCGTCTCGGCCGCCCGTGCCTTCCGCTTGACGTCACGCCGGTGGAGGTGCAGCGCGCGCTGGATGCCGTGTGTGATCCGGTAGGCGGGGTTCGTCGAGGCGTACGGGTCCTGGAACACCATCGGGACGTCGCTGCTGTACGCGAGGCGCTGTTTCCGCCCGCGCATGCGACTGAGCGGGGCTCCCTCGAAGTAGATGTCGCCGCGCGTCGGCTTGTAGACGCGCGCGAGCAGACGCGCGATCGTGCTCTTACCGCTGCCGCTCTCGCCTACAAGTGCGACGATCTCGCCGCGCTCGATCGTCAGGTTGACGTCGTCGACCGCGTGCAGCGTCTTCGGCGACAGCAGCTTGCCGACGCGGAAGTGACGGGTCAGGCCCTCCGTCCGCAGCAACGGCTCGCTCACGAGACCTGAACGAGCGTCGGCTCGGTCACCGCTCCCTCGTCGAAGAGGACGCAGCGCACGAGGTCGCCCTCGACGTCGTGCAGCGGCGGGACGCCCTCG
Source organism: Gaiellaceae bacterium (assembly GCA_035262005.1). GTDB lineage: Bacteria > Actinomycetota > Thermoleophilia > Gaiellales > Gaiellaceae > 3-1-20CM-4-69-9. Next base: position 6,608 of record DATFTK010000197.1, read on the forward strand.
TGGCAGCGCGCCATCGCCTGCGGACACCGCGGCGCGAAGCGGCAGCCCGCCGGCGGCCGCGCCAGGTCCGGCGGCGAGCCTGGGATGCCGGTCAGGCGGGCGTTCGGCCCGTGAATCGAGGGGAACGCCTCCATCAACGCGCGCGTGTAGGGATGCCGCGGCTGCGCGAAAACCTGGCGTGTCTTTCCCAGCTCTGCCACCTGGGCCGCGTACATGACGAGCACCCGGTCCGAGAAGTGGCCGACGAGCGACATGTCGTGTGTCACGAACACGACCGCAAAGCCGAGCCGCTGCTGCAGCTCCTTGATCTGCACCATCAACGACCGCTGGGCAACGACGTCGAGCGCGGACGTCGGCTCGTCCATGATGATCATGTCCGGCGTGAACAACAGCGCCATCGCGATCATGGCGCGCTGGCGCATCCCCCCGGAGAGCTGATGCGGGTGGCTGTGCAGGTGGATCGGATCGATGGACACGAGCCGGAGCACCTCTCGTGATCGCGCTGCGATCTCCTTGTCCGACATGTTCGAGTGCGCCTTGCAGGCATCGCGCATCTGCGCCTCGATCGAGAGCACCGGATTGAGCGCATTCATCGCGCTCTGCATTACGACCGAGAACTCGCGCCAGCGCAGGTGCCGTAGCCGTCGCTCGTCGAGCGAGACGAGATCGTTGCCCTGGAAGAGGATGTGGCCGCTCATGATCTCCCCGGCAAACGGCGGCCCGAGCAGGCGCGTGATCGCGTAGAGCAGGGTCGACTTGCCGCAGCCGGACTCGCCGACGATGGCGAGGAACTCGCCACGCCCGACGTCGAAGTCGACGTTGTCGACCGCGATCACGGGGTCGCCGTCGGTCGCGTAGGCGACGGTGAGGCCGCGCACCTCGAGGATGCGGTCGGGCGCGGGCGGCACTGCGGGGACGGCGTCTCCGCGCGCGCCCTCGATCGGGCGGTCGAGGCGGCGCAGGCGCAGCGCGGGGTTGCTGATCTCGTCGAACGCGTAGTTGAGGAGCGCGAACGCCGCGCCGAGCGCAGCGACACAGATGCCGGGAATGATCGCCCAGAGCACCATTCCCGCTCCCAGCGCCTCGTTGTTCTCGGCCCAGTAGAGCATCGTGCCCCAGCTCTGGCTGTTCGGATCGCCCAGGCCGATGAACTGCAATCCCGCGGCTGCAAGGACCGCGTACAGCGCGGCGCCGAGAAACGTCGCGACGATCAGCGACGTCATCGTCGGCAGGATCTCGCAGACGATCACGTACAGCTTGCGCTCGCCGCGGACGCGCGCGGACTCGAGGAAGTCCCGCGTGCGCAGCGAGAGCGTCTGCGAGCGCAGCTGTCTGGCGCCGTACGACCAGCCCAGCGCGCCGAGCACGATCACCAGCATCCCCAGGCCGGAGTTCTTCTCGTACGCCGCGATGACGATGATCAGCGGGAAGATCGGGATCACGAGCAGCACGTCGGTAAGCAGTGAGAGCGTGCCGTCCGCGACCCCGCCGAGATACGCGGCCGAGACGCCGACGAGCACTGCGAGCACGGTCGCGAGCCCGCCGACGGCAAAGGCGATCAGCAGCGACTGCCGAGTCGCCCAGATCACCTGCGACAGAACGTCCTGTCCGTAGGCGGTCGTGCCGAACCAGTGCGCGCGCGACGGCCCGAGCCCCGGCAAGAAGTCGGTCGCCTGCGGGTTGTACGGGGCGATCTCCCCCGGAAACGTCGCCAGGATGACGAAGAACAGCAGCATGAACAGACCGACGAGCGCCTTGCGGTTGCGCAGGACCGCGTTCCAGAGATCCGCCCCGTAGCCGCGCCGGGCCTCGCCGAGCGGCGGCTCCGGGCCGGGAGTGGCGGCCGAGTCCGCTGCGGTGACCGCGGTCAGGAGCGATCCCTCGTCCGTGGATCGAGCACGGCGGTCGCACCGTCGGCCGCGAGAATCGCGACGAGCACGGCAACCGTCAGCAGCAGGAAGAGCGCCTGCATCAGCGCGTAGTCCTGGTTCTCCACCGACTGGAGGAACATCCACCCGACGCCGGGGTAATTGAAGACGTACTCGACGAGGATCGCCCCGCTGACGACGAACCCGAGCGACATCGCGAAACCGGCGAGGTTCGGCAGGATCGCGTTTCGGCCCGCGTAGGTCCACATGATCCGCCAGGGCGACAGCCCTTTCGCGCGCGCCATGCGGACGTAGTCCTCGGCGAGGACGGAGATCGTGTTGTTGCGCATCGTCAGGATCCAGCCGCCGATCGACGTGATCAGGATCGTGAACGCGGGAAGAACCGCGTGCTTCAACGCATCACTGACGAACGCCGACGACCACGCGACGTTCGTCTGGACGTCGTAGCCCCCGCTCTCGGGCAGCCAGCCGAGCTTGATCGAGAACAGCCAGATCGCCAGCAGCCCGATCCAGAAGTACGGGAACGCCGACGTGATGATGAAGATCGGCGGTAGTGCGCCGTCCAGCATCCCGCCGCGCCGCCACCCCGAAACGAGGCCGATCAGCGTCCCGAGCAGGAACGCGAGCACCGTCGTGATGCCGACGAGAGCCAGCGTCCACGGCAATGCCTGAAGCACCTGATGTGTCACCTGGTCGGGGAAGAACGTGAGCGAGATGCCGAAGCGCAGGCGCGCGATGTTCCACAGGTAGGTGAAGTACGCGTGCACCAGGCTCTCGTGCGTGTTGATGCCGAACGCGACCTCGATCGCGTGCAGTGCCTGCGGCTGGATGTGGCCCTTGTAGCGGCCCATCATCGCGATGGCCGCGTTGCCCGGCATGAGGCGCGGGATGAGGAAGTTCAACGTCACTGCAGCCCACAGCGTCAGGACGAAGAAGCCCAGTCTGCGGACGACGAACCTCATCTCTCGCGCCTCATGCCCTCGTTCCTAGCTCAACTCACTTCGCGTGCAGGTGCATGGCCATGATCCCCCAGTCGGGAACCTCGTACGCCGCAGGCTTCGCGTACGGATTGCCCTGGGTGACCCAGCCGCTGATGTTCTTGGTGTTGTACTGGTACCAGTCGACGCCCTCAGTCACCGGGATCACCGGGACGTCGTTCACCATTGCCTCCTCGAGCTTCCTGATGATGTCGTGCTGCTTCGCCGAGTCGGTCGTCGCGCCGTACGCCTCGATCAACCGGTCGACCGACTTGTTGTAGTAGCGCTCCCAGTTCGACGATGCGATCTTGCCGATCGGCGCCGAGTTCTTCGAGTACAGCAGCTGCCGAAGCTCGAAGTACGGGGCCGGCCCGCCCGATTCGTTGCCGTTGTACATCAGCTGGAACTTGCCGGTGTAGGCGTTGTTGTTGTACGTCGTGCCCGAGAGGTTCTGAGGCGTGATCTTGATCCCGATCGCCTTGAGCTGCTGCTGGATCACCTGCACTGACGCGACCCAGTCGGAGTAGCCCCCGATGTTCATGATCGTGAACGACAGCGGCTTGCCGTTCTTCGTGTAGAAGAGGTCGCCCTTCTTCTTGAAGCCGGCCTGCTGCAGGATCGAGACTGCCTTCTTCGGGTCGTAGCTGACCTTGCTCGCCAGGCTCTTGTCGAGCCAGCTGCTGAACGTCGGCGTCACGATGCCGGTCTGGTTGGACGGCGGCTCGTAGCCGTACTCACCGATCCGCGAGACCTTGCCACGGTCGACGGCGTAAGCGATCGCTCGCCGCACGGCGACGTTCGACAGGATCGGGTTCTTCAGGTTGAAGAAGATGTCGACGTTGACGAGCGGCGGGAACCAGTAGTGGTTGTCCTTGCTCTTCGACGAGTAGTAGGCGTTGATGTTCGGGATGAACTGGCTTCCCCACTGCGCCTTCCCGCTCGCCAGCTGCTGGTTCGCCGGATCGTTCGACGTGAACGCCGGGTAATAGATCGTGTCGATCTTGGGATAGCCCTTCTGCCAGTAGCCGGCGTTCTTCCCGTACTTGATCACCTGGGGCGAGCACGAGCTCATCTTGAACGGCCCGGTGCCGACGGGATGCGTGTCCTTGTACGTAACCGGGTTCTTGACCGACGACCAGATGTGCTTCGCCACGATCGGCGTCTGAGCGCCGATGTAGTAGAAGTACGGCACCGCCGCCGTCTTGAAGTTGAAGACGACCTTGTTGCCGCTCTTGGAGACGCTCTTCAGGACGGCCCAGTCTGCGTTCAGATCGAGGCCCGGATTCTTCTTCAGCAGGTTGTACGTGAAGATGACGTCATCCGCGCTGAACGGCTTGCCGTCCGTCCACTTCACACCCGAGCGGATCGTGAAGGTCAGGGTCTTGTTGCCGTTGCTCCACTTGTAGCTCGACGCGAGCCAGTTCGTCGTCTGACCGCTCTTGAGCCCGTTCTCGAACGTGAGCACCTCGTACACGGGCCCGATGGAGAGGGCGTTGACGTTGTTGTTGAACGGATTGAAGCCGCATGTCCACGTCGTGCCCTGCTCGTTCGAGATCGTGACCGATGTCGTTGCTTTGCTGCTCTGCACTGCGGTGCTACCGGCGTTGCCGAACCCGGCCCACACAGCCGCACCGACGACGATGAGCGCAAAGAAGAACAGCGCTCGTTTCATTCTCCACTCCTTCCGGTCGGATTCCCCTCACCGTGCGTCCCCTTTTTGATCAACTCCCGTCCTCCCTTCCGATCTGCGCGAAGCGAGCCCCTAACTCGCGCCGCAGCCGTTGGCGGGCAGCGGCGCCCGCACCAAGCTCGTCGAGCCCGAGCAACGCTGCGCCAACGACAGGCGGTGAGCTCGTCGACTTCACCGTCGCCGCCGGCGCAACGGCCGCGACTCGCCGGACGACCGCACCGACGAGCGAGCCGTCGGCGGCATGGACCAACCCGCCGCCGAGGAGCACCTCGACCGGCTCGTCCGTCAGCGATAGGCGCTTGAGCGACACGCGGACGAGCACGGTGATCTCGTCGGCGAGGCGGTCGAGGATCCCCGCCGCGACCGCGTCGGTCTGGGCCTCTGCCAGGACCACCGGCGCCAGCTCCGTCACACGTGGCATCGGAACGACGCGGCGGTGGATCGCCTCCGCGAGCTGGGTCGGCGTCTCGAGACCGAAGTAGCGCGGGACGACGTGCTCGAGCGTCGTCTTCGGACCGCGCCCGTCCTCGCTCCGCGCCGCCGCCCAAACGCCGGTGAGCCCAACGTCGTAGCCGCCTCCCCAGTCGCCGGTGATGTCGCCGAGCGCCGGGAAACGGGCCTGGCGTCCGTCCGGCGCGACACCGAGGCAGTTGATCCCGGAGCCGCACACGATCGCGATCCCCCACCCGAGATCCGTGCCCGCGCGGAGCACGGCGAAGGTGTCGTTGCCGACCTTGACGCGCTTCGCGAGCCGGCGTGCCGTCACGGCGGCCAGAACCTCTTCCTCTTCGCTGGGGAAGTCGACACCGGCAAGCAGGAGCTGCGCGACGTCCGGCAACTGGCCGACGCCGTTGCCGAGACCGGCCTCGTCGAGCGCCGTAGCGAGCAGCTCCTCGAGGACGTTGACGCAGCCGTCGACACCGAGATGATGGGGCGAGCTCTGCGGGCCGCGTACGAGCGCGAGCGACTCACCGTCGGCGCGCGCAAGTGCGAGGTCCGTCTTCGAGTTGCCGCCGTCGACTGCGATGAGAAGCGGTGCGGTCACGCCAACGCTCCGCGCTGGAACTGGGGCAGGTGCTCGGCGCCGCCCGTGAGCAGCGCGTCGACGAGCTCATCCGCCTGCGGGACCTGACCGATCAGCGGGTGCGCGAGCAGCGCCTTGTGGACGAGCGTGCGGTCGCCCGAGACGGCGGCGGCGGCGGCGAGCCGCTCGTACGCGGCGACGTGCTGAACCAGGCCAAGCATTTCCGGTGGAAGAGGCGGCTGCGGCAGCGGGACCGGCCCTTCGCGCTCGATCCGCGCCGGCAGCTCGACGACGTCGTCGCCGGCCAGCCCGGGCAGGGCCCCGTTGTTGCGCAGGTCAAGCACCTGGACGTCGCGATCGCCGGTCCACAGCGACGCGACGAGCTGCGTCGCGGCCTCGCTGTAGAACGCGCCGCCGCGCTGTTCGAGCAGCTTCGGCTTCGTCGTCAGCGACGGGTCGCGGTACAACTCGAGCAGCTCACGTTCGATCTCGGCGACGGCTGCCGCACGCGGAACTCCGTCGCGCTGCTCTGCCAGCACGGCGTCGTGGAAGTAGAAGTAGCGCAGGTAGTACGAGGGGATGGCGTGGAGCTCCTCGAGTACCGCCCGCGACTGTCCGGCCCCGCCGGCGAGCTCGTCGCCGTGGTCGGCCAGGAGTCGGGGAAGCGCCTCGTGCCCGTCGATCAGCACGGAACGCACCCACGTCAAGTGGTTCAGGCCGACCTGGTCGACGAAGACGCGATCGGGCGTGACCCCTACCAGCCGGGCGATCTGCCGCTGGATGCCGATAGCGACGTTGCAGAGACCGACAGCCTGGTGTCCGGCGTCGCGGAGCGACCGCGTGACGATCCCGACGGGGTTGGTGAAATCGACGATCCAGGCGTCGGCTGCGAGCTCCGACACGCGCGCAGCGATCTCGAGAACGACCGGCACGGTTCTCAGCGCCTTCGCCAGCCCGCCGGCCCCGGTCGTCTCCTGGCCGATGCAGCCGCAGGCAAGCGGGATCGTCTCATCGCCGAGACGCGCAGCCTGCCCGCCCACGCGCAGCTGGACGAGGACGAAGGACGCGTCCGAGACGGCACGGTCGAGCTCGTCCGTGACGAGCAGGCTGCCGTCATAGCCCGCGGCAGCCAGCATCCGCTGCGCAAGCCCGCCGACGATCTCGCGCCGCTCGGGATCGATGTCGTGGAGGACGATCTCGCGGAGCCCGATGCGCTCGCGCTCGCGTGCGAGCCCCGCGACGAGCTCCGGCGTATAGGTCGACCCGCCGCCGATGACGGCGAGCTTCACGGCCGGCGTTCTCGTAAGGAACCCAAACCAGACGAGACCCTACGCCTGGAGGCGTGGCGCCGTCAAGCCTCTGCGAGCCGAAGAGGGTTAAGCTTCTTCACGAGATGGACCTCACGCGCGCGACGCCGCCCCTGCTCAAACACCTCAACGAGCGGACGGTGCTCGAGGCGATCCGCGCCGGCGCGCCGATCTCGCGGGCAGAGATCTCGCGCCGCGTCGGGATCTCGAAGCCGACCGTGTCGCTCGCGCTCCGCTCGCTGGAGGAGGCAGGGCTCGTGCGCGAGGCGCCCGAGGGGCCAGACGGCCCGAGCTACGGGGCGGTGTTCTTCGAACCGGTGCCGGACGCGGCGTTCGTGCTCGGGCTCGACCTCGGGTCGCGGTTCCTGCGCGGCGCCGTGGCAGACCTCGCAGGTCGGATCCGAGCGCGCCAGGACGTCGAACTGAGCGGAGCGGACGCCGACGGCGCACTCGACACGATCGCGACCTTGCATGCCGCGCTCGTGGACACGGTCGCGCTGCCGCTGGAGCGCATCGACGGCGTCGTGCTCGGCGTACCAGGAGTCGTCGAGCGCTCGTCCGACACGCTGCGGCTGACGACACCGCACATCCCGGGGCTCGAAGGGCGCGTGTTCGCCGAAGAGGTCCGCGAACGGGTGGGGCTGCCGGTCGCGCTCGACAACGACATCAACCTCGCGGCCGTCGGCGAGCGTTGGGCGGGCGTCGCGCGCGGCGTCGACGACTTCGCCTTTCTGTCGGTCGGAACCGGCACGGGCGTCGGGCTCGTTCTCGGCGGCGAGCTCCACCGTGGGACGCACGGCGCCGCCGGAGAGATCGACTGGGCGCTCAGCGGATCCGGCGACGACCTCGATCCCTCCGCCGAAGGGGTCGGCGTGATCGCCGCGGGAGTCTCATGGCCGGGCGTCAGCGAAGGTGCCTCTCCCCCCTACGACGCACGCGACATCTTCACCGCGGCGCGACGCGGCGATTCCCTCGCACAGTCGATCGTGGAGCTCGTCGCCCGTCGCATCGCAGCCAACATCGCTCCTGTCGCCGCTGTAGCCGATCCGGAGCTCGTCGTGCTCGGCGGCGGGCTCGGCATGAACGGGGACCTCCTGCTCGAGCCGGTGCGCGCGCTGCTGCGAGAGTGGCTTCCCTATCCCCCGCGCGTCGAGATCTCGAGCCTCGGCGAGAGCGCGGTACTGATGGGGGCTGTCGCAACCGGGCTGCAATCGGCGCTCGACAATGTTTTCGTCAGCCGCCGCGCGATAGGCTCCGCCACATGAAGGGTGCGTCGAAGCCGAAGAAGGGTGCGAAGAAGGCGCCGCAGAAGTCTCTGAAGGAACGCCGCGCCGAGAAGAAGGCAGCAGCAGACAAGAAATTCACTTCAGGCTATTAGCCTGAAGTGAGCTCTGTTCGCCGCTTCGCGGGGAAACGTGCGCGGGCGAGCGCCGGCCTCAACCGTCGTTGCCGGTGACGTCGTTGCCGCTTGCATCGACCTGGAGCAGGAAGTGCGCCTCGAGGATCCCGGGGCCACCGTTGCCGTGAATGACATTGTTCTTGAGGATCAGCGTGCCGGCGCCGCCGTCCTGCCCGCCGGCCAGAACGATGCCGGCGCGCTTCGGAGGCGACGGCCTCAGCGCGTTGCGGACGATCGTGTTGCCGCTGATCTCGATGCCGGTGGCGAGGACGGCCGGGCCTTCGTTCGGCTCGAGCTCGAGCAGGATCCCGGGGCCGGCGTTGTCCTGGATCGTGTTGCCGACGATGTGCAGGTCGGAGGCGGGACGGTCGCGCGTGTCCGGCTCGACGTCGATCCCGGCGGCAGGCTGTCCCGGCGGAGAGTCGCGGACGCCCTGGATCGTGTTGCGCTCGATGCGGAGCCCGATCGCGCCCGTGACCGAGATCGCGTTCCGCGCCGCGCCGCGGAGCGTCGAGTCGAGCACGGCGACGTCGCCGGCATAGGAGTTCCCGTTGGCGCGGCCGCTGATCGTGACATCGTCCTTCGGCACGCCGCCGATGTCGAGGTGGCTGAGCGTGACGCGGTGACCGAAGACCGCGACTCCGTACATCGCCGAAATCTCCGCCGGGACGACGATGCGGAGATTGCTGATCGTCACGTCCACCGGCGCCGGCTGCCTCGGCCCCGAGCGGTTGACGAAGAAGACCGCGTCTGACGCGATCGGGTCGCCGTCGGTCGAGCGCAGTCGAATCGGGCCGAGCCCGAGCGCGACGATGCAGGCGCCGTCCGAGGTGATCGTCGTGTGGTCGTGCGAGACCCAGAGGCCGCGCGTCGCGTAGCACGCGTCGCCTGGGAGCTTCGGCAGGAAGATCGTCCCGCCGCCGCGGTCGAGGCGCGATTGGAGCCACGCTGTATCGTCGCCCGTGCTCGCGGGCGCAATGCTGCGGACGAGAGGGTGCTGCCGAGGCGTCCGCGCCGCCCGTCTGAGGACGGCGCCGCCGCGGTTGCGCACCAGCCGGTTGCCCGTGACCTCGATGTCCTTTGCCAGCAGAACGGGACCGTTCGACGGCGCGAGGTCGACGAACACACCCGCACCGCGGCTGCCGGTAATGGTGTTCCCGACCACGTGCGTGTCGAGCACGGGCTGCCCGCGATCGGCGGCGCGGATGTGCACGCCGGCCCCGCGCGCGCGTGCAACGGTATTCCCCTCGATCCGTAGCCCGACGGGCCCGTAGGCCAGCACGGCGTCCCGCTGCGCGCCGGAGAGCGTGCTGTCCGTCACTGCATTGCGCACCGTCGGGCCTCCGGACCTGACCGCGCCGGAGCCGATCAGGATGTCGTTCAGCGGTGCGCCGTCGATCGTCAGGCCGCTCAGCGTGACTTCGTGGCCGACGATGGCGACGCCGTGCATCCGCACCCGCTTCGGCACCTCGAGGTGGAGCCCGCTGATCGAGATCCGAGCCGGGACGGGTGCCCGAACATCCGAGTGGTTGACGTAGAAGAGAGCGTTCGCGTAGTGCGGCTTCGGGGCGGCCGGGTCGAGCCGCGCCGGACCGAGGCCGAGGGCGACGACGCATGCGCCGTCCGACGTGATCGTCGTGTCGTCCCGCGAGACCCACAGCCCACGGGTCGCGTAGCACCCCCCACCCGGCAGCTTGGGCAGGAACACCGAACCGCCGGCGTCGAGCTTCGCCTGCAGCGCGCTCGTGTCATCGCGTGTCCCGGCTACGGCATGCGCGCCAGGCCCGAAGAACGCCAGCACCACGAGGGTCGCAACCAACCACCGACCCGGGGGAAATCCCTCGATCTGGCGTCGACCGATGCGACTCATCCGCCTACGGTGCGTCCAGTAGTCGGAATGCGGCCCGACTCCCCTTCACATTTATGGACCGCACTCGTCGCATCCCATTTCTCCTCGCCGTCGTCGCCGGCGTACTGGCGCTGGGCGGCCCCGCCTCGCACGCGGCCCCCACGAAGAAGCCCGCGCCACAGACGGTACCCGGCGACCTGCTCGTCGGTTTCCAGAGCGACGTCCCGCCCGGACAGCAGCAGAAGATCCTCAAGGACGTGGGCCTCACCGAGAAGAAGAGCTGGAGCAAGATCCACGGCTCCCTCGCGCACACGGCGAGCGGCGACGTCTCCACCGCACTCGCCGAGCTGCAGCAGGATCCGCGCGTTCGCTACGCCGAGCCGAACTACGTCATCACTGCCGATGCGCTGCCGAACGACCCCGCCTTCGGCAACGACTGGGGGCTGAACAACACAGGTCAGGCGATCAACGGCGCGGCCGGCACTCCCGACGCCGATATCGATGCGCCCGAGGCCTGGAACGTGACAACGGGCAGCCCGAACGTGACGGTCGCCGTCATCGACACCGGTGTCGACTGGACGCATCCGGACCTCAGCTCGCAGATCTGGATCAACCCCGGCGAGAACTGCCCGGGCTGCCGCAACGACGGCATCGACAACGACCACAACGGTTACGTCGACGACTGGCATGGCTGGGACTTCGTGAACAACGACAACAACCCGATGGACGATCACGGTCACGGCACGCATGTCGCGGGCACGATCGGGGCGGCGGGCAACAACGGAACGGGCGTCGCCGGAGTGAACTGGAACGTGCGCATCATGCCGATCAAGTTCCTGAACGCTCAAGGGTCGGGGACGGACGCGGATGCGGTCAGCGCCGTCCTCTACGCAGCGCAGAACGGCGCGGACGTCATGAACAACTCCTGGGCGAGCAGCGACTACTCGCAGGCGCTCGCGGATGCGATCAACGTCGCCGACCAGCACAACGCGCTGTTCGTCGCCGCCGCCGGCAATGACGGAACCAACAACGATTCGACGCCGACCTACCCCGCGTCGTACGACATGCCGAACGTCGTGTCCGTCGCGGCGACCGACAACACCGACGACCTCGCATCCTTCTCGAACGTCGGCCGCCGCACGGTCGATCTGGGTGCGCCGGGGGTCGACATCTACTCCACCTGGACCGGCGGCGGCTATCAGTACGCGAGCGGTACGTCGATGGCAACGCCTCACGTCTCGGGCGCAGCGGCTCTGGCGAAGGCTGCCTTCCCCTCCGCAAGCGCAGCCGGGTTGAAGGCGCTCCTGCTCGGCACCGTCGACGCGGATCCGGCCCTGGCGACGGCGACGAGCAGCGGCGGGCGGCTGAACGTCGGCAACGCCGTCACCTGTAACAACACTCCGGAGCTCTGGCTTGACTCGCCTGGCCCCGCGTTCCACACCGACGTGGGGGCGCCGGTCTCCGTGACCGTGCTGGCGTCGAACTGCGCCGACCCGAGCGGCATGACTGTGACGGCGACCGAAAACGGCAGCCCGGTGACGCTCTCCGCTCGCGGCGACGGTGCCTACACCGGCACGTTCACCCCCACGGACGGTGGTGCGGTGACGATCTCGGCCACTGCGAGCAACGGGACGACGTCGACGACGCGCAGCATCACCGGCGTCGCGCAGACATCGTCCACGATCACGCCGGGCGGCCCCCCGCTCACCGTGACGTCGGTGACCGGTGAGTCGATTCCGATCAAGTTCAACGGCACGGCCGGGGAGCGGGTCAGCGTCGCTTTCACGAACGTCTCGATCCAGTTCTCGCAGGTGTCGATCGTCTCGCCGAGCGGGGCTTCGCTCTCGAGCGCGTGGATCGGAACGAGCGGCGGTCTTCTCGATGCGACGACGCTTCCGGCGACGGGCGCCTACACGATCAACGTCGCGCCGTTCGCCAATTCCACGGGCGGCTCGATGACCGTGCAGCTCTTCGACGTGCCACCGGATGCGACGGCGAGCACGACGCCCGGCGGGAGTCCCGTGTCGCTCTCGACGACGGCGCCCGGCCAGAACGCGAGCGTCACGTTCAACGGCACGGCGAACCAGCGGATCAGCATCCAGATCTCGAACACGTTCTCGCTGGCGCTCCTGTCGATCCTCAAGCCGGACGGAACTGCGCTCGTCAGCAACCGCTTCATCGGCTCCGGAAACGGATTCATCGATGTCACGACCCTGCCGAGCACCGGGACGTACACGATGCGAATCGATCCCAACGGCCTGTCGATCGGCTCGGCGACCGTGCAGGTGTACAACGTCCCGCCCGATGCCGGCGGATCGGTCACACTCGGCGGCGCTCCCGTCACCGTGACGACAACCGCTCCTGGCCAGAACGCCCAGCTGACGTTCGCCGCGACGGCGGGACAGCGCGTCAGCCTGAGGATCTCCAGCGTCTCCTATTCGTCGGCAACCGCAAAGCTCCTCGATCCGTCCGGCGCCGCGGTCGGCAGCAGCGTCTCCTTCGGCACCAGCGGCGGTTTCGTCGACACGAGAACGCTCCCGACCACCGGCACGTACACGATCTCGGTCGACCCGCCGAGCATGAACATCGGCTCGGCGACGTTCACGCTCTACAACGTCCCGCCCGACCTGAACGGAACGGTCACGCTGGGGAGCGGCCTCGTCAGCGCGATCTCGACGCCGGGCCAGAACGGGGCCTACACCTTCGACGGAACCGCCGGCCAGCGGGTCAGCCTCAAGGTCGGTCCGTCGACGATGTCGGGGTTCGTCTCCCTCACCGGCCCGAGCGGCGCCCAGGTCATCAGCAGGACGGCCTTCTTCACCTCCCAGACGTTTGTGGACGCTCGAGCGCTCCCGAGCACCGGCACGTACACGCTCACGGTCGACCCGAACGCGGACGCGACCGGGTCTGCGACGTTCACCCTCTACAACGTCCCCGCGGACGCGTCGGCGGCGCTGACGGTCGGCGGCCCTCCGCAGTCGATCTCGATGCCGACTCCGGGCCAGAACGGCCGGGTCACGTTCACCGGCCACGCCGGCCAGACCGTGAATATCGCGCTGACGGGCGTCACCATCTCGCTCGCATACGTGTCCGTTCTCAAGCCGGACGGAACGACCCTCGTTCCCAACACCCTCGCCGGCCCGTACCCGAAGACGATCGCGACGACGACGCCGGTCGACGGGACCTACACCATCGTCGTCGACCCGCAGGGCTTCTACACAGGGTCGATGACGCTCGGCGTCTCGTAGGTCGAAGGCCGGGGTCTGACCCCGAAGGGGCCTGACCCCAGCGGTTAGACGTTCCGCCGCAGCAGAACGAAGCCGAGCGGTAGGAGCGCCATCAACGCAACGAACGGCCCGAGCGAGACGCGGGTGCGCTGCTCGCGGATCGTCGTGTGCGGGCCGGTGCCGACGAGGGTCTTCGTATCGGAGATCAGCTGTGCCGGATCGTCGCCGACCACCTCGCCCCCGCCGGCGGCGGCCAGCCGCTGCGCTTCCTGATTCGACTGGGGATCTGGGCGGTAGCCCGGATCAACGTGGTTCTTCGACAGGTAGATCTTCTGGTCGGGGTTCCACAGGTGCACGAACAGGACGCGCACCTTCCCTTTCTCGAAGTCCTGGTGCAGGACGTTGTCGTCGAAGTAGTCGCTCTCGCCGTCGCTGAAGACGACGAGCACGCGCTTGTCGACGCCGGCGCCGTAGTAGTTGTTCGTCGCCGTGTCGCCGATCGAGCCGAAGTCGGTGGCGAGGTCGTTGGTGCCGGACGGAGGCGGCCGCTCGATACCGACGGCATCCCGCAGCACCGACTCGAAGACGTTCGGATCGAGCGTCGGGAAGAGGTGCGGCAGCACGCGGTCCGTGAGCGACACGACGCCGAACGGGACGTCCGGGACACCGTGGCGCAGCTGCAGCGCCAGCTGCTTGGCGCGCTGGAGCCGGTCCGGCGCGCCGGCACTGTTCCGGGCGAGCATCGAGCGCGACACGTCGAAGAGGACGAACACCTGCGCGTCCGAGCGCCCGCTGTGGCTGCGTGAGCCCGAGATGACAGGCTGTGCTGCGGCGATCGCGAGCAGCGCGGCGACGGCGCAGATTGCGATCGGAATCCCGAGCCGCGTCTCCAGCGGCGGCGGCGTGAGGCCGATCCGCCCCGAAACCCGCCGCGCCCGCGCCTCGAGCAGGGCGAAAGCCGCGAGCGGCACGACGACCGCGACAGCGACCCACGCGCCCCACGGCGAGAGGAAAGTCATCAATAACCGGAGCCCGGTTTTGCCAGTGCGGCGCCGCCGCCGCGGCCCGGCCCGTGCGCCGCGCCGCCGCCCGTGCTCGTCGGCTGCTGCTTGAGCAGTCGCAGCGCCAGCTCGAGGTTGAACTTCGCATCCTCGTTCGACTGATCGAAGGTCAGCGCTCCGCGAAACTCCCGCGACGCGAAGAGCAGGAAGCGCAGCCGCTGGCCCGGGTCATCGGTCGCAGCGAGCGCCAGGCCGAGGATGCCGAGCAGGTTCGCCGCCTGCGAGCGGCGCGCCTGGCTCTTTCCTTCACGGATGTAGGCAGCAAGCGCGACCGTGGCCTCGCTGCGGATCTCGTCGATGTTCGTGTGCTCCCACTTGTTCGCCCCCGGCTGCGCGAGGTAGAAGTGCCGCAGCGTGTCGCGGTAGAAGAGGTCGTCGTTCACGCCGAGCAGCCGCTTCGCCGCGTGAAACGGGACGAGCTCGTCCGGCTGCCAGAGGTCGGAGCGCGTCGGGTCGAACTGGAAGCGCACGTCGTCGCGCGCGAACGCCGTGTTCCAGCGGCCGACGTCGACCGCGAGCAGCAGGAGCACCACGGCCACTGCGGCGGCCGCAAGTGCCGCGAGGAGCCAGCGCCAGCTCATGAGCTCGTCCTCGGAACCGGGAGCCGGCCGTTCCAGTGCTCGTTCGCGGCCAGCGCTGCGAGCACGAGCAGCGCCAGGCAGATCAGCAGCCACGGCGTGTGACCACCTTGGGCGCCCTCGGTCTGACCGATGCCGCCGCCCGAGCCCTGCAACGGGTGCGTGAACGCGCCGGGGCCGGCGAGGTTCTTGAACAGGGAGAGGTTGTCGATGCGAGGCGTCACGGCAACGATCCGGAAGGGCACGCCCTGGGCGCGAAACTGGTTGAACGTCAGTGCCACACGCGGCACGTCGTCGGGCGCGGTGTCGAGGTCGCTGACGAGCAGGATCGGTCCTTTCGGCGCGCCCGCTCGTACGAGCGCCGCGTGCGCGACGGCGAGCCCGGAGGAGATCTGTGTCCCGCCCGAGAAGCTGGTCGTCCAGGGGTTCGGTGGATAGGGATCCGGGCCGGGCTTCGGCCGCACGGCGGCGAAGTACCGGACGAGCGGTTGCAGCTCGGCGGAGGGCGACCCCGGCGGCAGCATCTCGTA
>DATFTK010000198.1:0-6856 GCA_035262005.1 Gaiellaceae bacterium
AGCGCTTCTTCCGGGCCGAGAATGCCGTCCGGTGCCAGGTGCCCGGCACCGGTCTCGGCCTCTACATCTCGCGCGTGATCGCCGAGGCGCACGGCGGCCGGCTCAGCGTCCGCAGCGAGCTCGGGCGCGGCAGCACCTTCCGGCTCGAGCTGCCACTAACGGTTGTAGCGGTAGCCGAAGCCGCGCACGGTCTCGATCGGTAGCGCGTCCGGGTGCTCCGGGTCGAGCTTCCGACGCAGGTACCCGACGTAGAGCTTCACCTGGTCCCCGGAGACGCCGTACGCGTTTCCCCAGACGAGCTCCAGCAACTGCTCGCGCGACAGCACCTGGCGCGGGTGCCTGACGAAGGCCGACAGGAGCCTGAACTCGAGCGGCGTCAGCGAGACGTCGCGGCCGTCGCACTTCACGGCACGCTGTGCGAAATCGACGCTGATCCGGTCGTCTGCGTACGTCTCCTGCCTGTCGTCCCCACTCGGGCGGGCGCGCCGCAGCAGCGCCTGCACCCGCGCGACGAGCTCCTGGCGGCCGAACGGCTTCACCATGTAGTCGTCGGCGCCGGCCTGGAGGCCGCGCACGCGCTCGAGCTCGGCTCCGCGGGCCGTGAGCATGATCACCGGCACGTCGGAGAGGTCCCGGATGCGCTCGAGCGTCTCCCAGCCGTCGAGCTCCGGCATCGACACGTCGAGCACGATGAGGTCGGCGGGCGACTGGTGAAAGGCACGGAGGCCGGCGCGCCCGTCGGGCGCCTGGTCGACCTCGAGGCCGGCGCGCTGGAGCAGCTCGGCGACCAGGCCTCGGATGTCGTCGTCATCGTCGATCACGAGGACCCGGGGCTCGTTCATACCGCTTTCATACCCTCCCGCCGCCGCGATTGCTACTCCGGGTGCCGAAGGTACATCCATGGCACGGATCCTGATTCACGAACCTCACCCCGACGTCAGGGTCCTGCTTGCGGCGGTCGTCAGGAGGGCCGGGCATGACCCGGTCGGCCAAGGCGAGCTGGCCAGCGACGACACGCCCGAATTGATGATCCTCGAGCCGGCCTCTGCGGACGGCCTGGCAGCGGCGGCCAGGCTACGGCGCCGGCTCGGGGATCTCCCCATCATCTGCACGAGCATCGAGCCTCCGACCCGCGCGACGAAGGCCCTCGCGCCGGTCGCCCATCTCGTCAAGCCGTTCCGGCTCGACGACCTCGAGGCGGCAATCGCCTCGGCGCTTGCGGCATAGAACCTAGTTCTCGGCCTCTTTGGCCGGGAAGAGGACCGTCGGAACCTCCTCTTCCGCGGGATCCCTGTCTCTGACGACGACGTCGACGACCGTCACGAGGACGGCGACGAGCGGCACCGCCAGGGTCACGGCGAAGCCGCCGAAGACGATGCCGACGGACGTCACGGAGAACAGCACGAGCAGCGGCGACAGCCCGACCGAGCCGCCGAGCACGCGCGGGACGATCAGGTAGTCCTCGAGCAGGCGCACGACGAGCACGCAGATGCCCGCGGCGAGCCCGAGGTGCCAGGACTGCGTGAGGCCGACGCCGATCGCGAGGACGCCTGCGGCGAGCGGCCCGATCACGGGCACGACCTCGACGATGCCGGCGAACGCGCCCACGAGGATGAAGTAGGGCAGGCCGATCGCCCAGAAGGCGATCGAGAGGATCGTCCCGACGAGGACGACGAGCAGCGCCTCGCCGCGGACGAACGCACCGAGCTTGAGGTCGATCAGGTCCCAGGTGTCGCGGAGCCGCTTCCGCTTCGGCCTGGGTAAGAGCGAGGCGACGAAGTCGACGGTCCGGTCGCGTTCGAAGATCCGGTACGCGGCGGTCGCGAAGACGAAGAAGATGCCCACGAGCACCTCGAACGCCTTCAGCGTGAACTCGAGCGCCGGATGGACGATCGAGCCGGCGCGGGGGAGCTCGTGCAGGCGCCTGTCGATCGCCGTGAGGATCTGATGCTTGATCCCTCTCGAGTGCGTTGCCTCCCGGTGGATCTGGGCCTTCGTCGTGCCGCCGAGCGCGCGCTCTGCACCTGGTCGATCGCACGCGGGACGACGATCCACAGCAACAGCGCGACGAGGCCGGCGAACGCAAGGTAGTGCAGCGTGAGCCCGGCGCCTCGCGGGACGCCGCGCCTGTGGAGCGCGTCGATTCCGCCGCGCATCGCCGCTGCGACGATGATCCCGAGGAAGACGAGGGCGATCGCGAGCTTCAGCTTCCAGAGAGCCAGCGAGGCGGCGACGAGCGCGATGACGACGAGCGTCGCGAGCGCAGTGCGCTGCGCAGTCTGCTTCATGACCAGGGATTTTTCGCCGGTCGGCGAAAGCCCAAACGCATGGTGACCTCAGGCTGGGAACGCGTTTGCCTCGACGAGCGCCGGCACGCGATCGTGCTCGCCCTGCCCTTCGCGCGAGCGCTCGGCGTGGCGGCGATCGGAATCGCTCTGATGGCGATCGGCTGGCCGGCCTCGATCCCGGGGGTTGCGCTGCAGGCGCTTGCCGCTGGAATAGCGCTGCGCGCGGTGTGGAACTGGGAGCAGACGCGCGTCGTCCTCACCACGGACAAGCTCTTCGTCGTCCACGGCACGCTGCGTAAACGCGCTGCCGCGGTGCGGCTCGCGCGGATCGGCGCGGTCGAGATCGAACAGGGGCTGGTCGGGCGGCTGCTCGGTTATGGCACGATCGTCGCGGGCGACCTCGAGATCGAATACGTCCCGAGGCCGCGCCAGGTCTACGGACTGGTCGAGCGCCTTACGGCGTAGGCGCGGCGCGCAGGTACGCGAGCACGGCGAGCACCCGGCGGTGGCCGTCCTCCGACGGTGCGAGGTCGAGCTTGCCGAGGATCGAGCTCACGTGCGTCTCGACGGTCCGTTCCGTCAGCCACAACTGACGCGCGATGCTCGCGTTCGACCGGCCTTCCGCCATCAGTCCGAGGACCTCGCGCTCACGTGGGGTCAGTCCGGCCAGCGGGTCGTCGCGGCCGGCCGGAGCGATCAGGTGCTTGACAACTTCGGGATCGAGCGCCGTACCGCCGTCGCACACGCGTTGCGCCGCGTCCAGGAACGAGTCGACGTCGAGGACGCGGTCTTTCAGCAGATAGCCGAACCCTCCGCCCGAGCCGACGAGGTCGACCGCATGTCGCGCCTCCACATGTTGCGACAGCACCAGCACTGCCGTCTTCGGGTGTGTGCGGCGGATCTCGGCGGCAGCCTTCATCCCTTCGTCGTCGTAGGTTGGCGGCATGCGCACGTCCACGATCGCCAAGTCCGGTTCGTGCTCGGCGACGACGGCGAGCAGCGCCTCGGCATCGCCGACGCGCGCGACGACCGCATGGCCGGCGTCTTCGAGCAGGCCCGCGAGACCTTCGCGGAGGAGCGCCGTGTCCTCTGCGATCACGATTCGCACGGAAGCTCCACCTCGATGCGCGTCCCGCAGCCCTCGGGGCTCGTGATCTCGAGGACGCCCCCGTGTGCCGCCACCCGGTCGCGCAAGCCGGCGAGGCCTGAGCCGCGACGAGCAACGGCGCCGCCGACGCCGTCGTCGGAGACGCTGACGAGCAGCGTGCCGTTGTCACGCACAGCGCGTAGCGCGACTTTCGACGCGGCGGCATGCTTGACGGCGTTCGTGAGCGCCTCACACGCGACGAAGTACGCGGCAGCCTCGACGCTCGGGGCTACGCGCTCGACCGGAGCCTCGACTTCGACCGGCAGCGGTGCGCTTTCCGCAAGATCGCGAAGTGCCGCCGCCAGCCCGTCGTCGAGCCGCGGAGGCCGAACGCCTGCTGCGATTGTCCGCAGGTCGGACACCGCCGCTGCGACCTCATCGACCGCAGAGTCGAATGCAGGCGAGAGCATCCCGGCCTCGCTCGGGAGCGATCGCTGCAGGCGTCGCAGCACGATCCCGAGCGTCACGAGCCGTTGTTGCGCGCCGTCGTGCAGATCGCGCTCGAGCCGACGACGCTCCTCGTAGCCGGCCTCGACGATGCGGCGGCGCGACGCTTCCACTTCGGCGAGCTGCCGTCGCACCTCGACTCGGAGCCGCGCGATCTCGATCGACAGCCCCGCCGCGGCGAGCACGCCGTCGAGGAGCGCCCGGCGCTGGAGCAGCGCCGGGTCGTGCATCAACACTCCGGTGCGATTGCCGTCGCGGAGCACGATCGTCTGCGCTCGTCCATCGTGCGGGACGGTCGTCTCCTCGCCGTTGACGCTCGCGAAGATCTCGCTGGCCGGTAGCCAGAAGAGCAGCTCGGCCGTCGGGTCACGAAGCGCCCGGCTGAGCACGTCCGCAATCTCCTCCGGCGCGCGCCGGTCTTCACGGACGTCGTCTTCGAAGACGCGCACCTGTTGCACTGCCTCGAATCGCGCTCGGTCGAATCGCCGGTCGACGCGCGCCTGGACGCGTGCTCGCAATGGCCTGAACGCAACGGCGACGGTCAGCGTCGCCGCAGCCGTGACCCAGGCGGAACCGCGTCCGAGCACCACGCCGAGGCCGAGGGTGATGCCGATGTACGTTCCCGCCAGCAACAGCGTCACGACCGAGTAGACGACCGTGCGGTTGATCAGCCGCTCGATCGCATACAGCCGATACCTCGTGACCGCGACTCCGATCGCGATCGCGACTGCGGCCCAGCCGAGCAGAAGGGCGGGCCCGACGACATAGTCGAAGACGTGCGTGATCACGAACGCGGAGAGGCCGCAGGCGACTAGGGTGAGCGGGAACAGCGCCGCGGCCCAGGCGAGCCAGAGTGTCTGCAGACGCTCGATTCCCGTCGAGCGCCGGACGCGTAGTGCAACGGCGATCGCTCCGGCGAAGAGGCTCCCGAGCATCCCGAACCAGAGCGGCACCCAGATCCAGCCGAGATGGTTGTGGATGAACCACTCGCCGACGGCGTTGTGGGCGATCGGGTTCTTGACGGCGTCATCGGTATACGCGGTCGGCGACGGGTCCGACAGCGCGAACGCAACGAAACCGACGAAGCTCACGACGGCGACCGCTGCGACCCACCGCCATCGCGGCGAGAGCAGCCGGCCGTTCGGGAAGAGATAGGCGAGAGCGATCGGCCCCGCATACAGCACCGGCCACGTCGCGTCATCGAAGTGGGTTGCCCACTCCCGGCCGAGGAAGAGCCCCTGAGAGAGCGCGGCCATGACCAGCGCGCTCACGAGCAGGATCCACGCGATCCAGTTCCGTGGTCGCCGAAGCGCGATCAGCAGTCCGACCGTCGCCGTCGACAAGGCTGCGACCGCGATGAATGGATACATCGCGGGCGGCCAGTCGTGTGGCCGCGCGACCAGTTTCGCGGCCTCGAACGGGAACACTGCAACGAGCGCCGCCGTCGCAAGAGCAACGAGGGAGGCAGCGATCCGCAACCCGCGCATGCCGACATCTTTCGACGTTTTGTCCCGCTTGGCAATCCGTGCCAGCACGGGCTCTCGTTCCGGTGCTGTCGACGATGCCAGTCCGGCGGTGGCGCCGATGTGCCGCGGCCGCCGCCGCCGTAGCGTCGAAACCGTCCCTTCGATCGGCTGAAAGGAGCCTTCGATGATCGGTCTAGCCAAGGCCTTTGCACGACACTTTGTCGTCGTCGCGGTGGTCGCTGCGGTGGCTGCCGCCATCGCCAGTCCTGTCCTCGCAAGCGTTCGGCCCGATGACCGGCCGGGCCTTCGCGGCCCGGGTGGCGTCGTCGCCCAGTCTCGGGTGTTGCGCGTCGCCGCACCGCTTTCCCGAACGTCCAGCTCGTTCCACTGGGACGACGCGCTGATTGGCGCGGGCGTCGCGTCCGGAGTTGCCGCGCTGCTCGTTCTCACCGTGGTCGGCATTCGGCGAGCCCCGCTGGCTGTCGAAAGGAGCCTCTGATGACTCTCCGCAAATTCCTGCCGTGCAGCGGCATCGCGCTGGTCGTGCTGATCGCCGTGTCGGTCGTGCTCGGAGGAAGCACGCCGTCCAGCACGGCGAACGGTGTCAAGGTCGCCTCGTACTACGACGCGCACCAGGCGCGCATGTTCGTCGTCTCGTTCATCTTCGGGCTGGCGGCGTTCGCGGCGGTCCTGTTCGCGTCGTGGCTGGCACGGTCGCTGCGTTCGGACGACGGCACGTCCGTCTGGGATCGCGTGCTCGTGGGCGGAGGCGTCATGTTCGCAAGCTCCTTGGGGTTCGTCGGCGCTGCGAACGTCGCGCTTGCCGACAGCCCGACGAAGGTCTCAGCTCCGGCGCTCCAGGCCCTCAATCTGCTGCTCAACGACAGCTGGGTGTTCTGGAACGCGGCTCTGGGTGTCTTCATGCTCGGCGCGGCCGGCGCCTGCCTGACCTCCGAGGCTCCGTACCGCTGGCTCGGCCGGATCGCGATCGTCCTGGGCATCGCGTTGTTCATTCCCTTCGCGGACTTCTTCGCCTTGCTTGCAAGCGGGTTGTGGATCATCGGCGCCACGGTCGTGCTGACCCGGCGCGGCGGCGTGCCCGCACCGGGGCGTGCCATGGAAGCGACCGCCTGACGAGGACGGGGGTCTGGCCCCGAACGGGCCAGACCCCCTTTTCGGCTTGCTCAGGGGGTTTCCGCTGCTCGTAGCGAACACTTGTTCGATCCGATCCGCCCCGATACACTGGGTCGGTTATGGCCTCTGAAGAGCTCGTCGTCCACGGCGCCCGGGAGCACAACCTCAAGGACGTCACCGTCCGCCTGCCCCGGAACAAGCTGGTCTGCATCACGGGACTCTCGGGCTCCGGAAAGTCCTCGCTCGCCTTCGACACCATCTACGCCGAGGGCCAGCGCCGCTACGTGGAGAGCCTCTCCGCCTACGCGCGCCAGTTCCTCCAGATGATGGAGAAGCCCGACGTCGACTCGATCGACGGGCTCTCGCCGGCGATC
>DATFTK010000199.1:0-7069 GCA_035262005.1 Gaiellaceae bacterium
CCTCGACTCCCTTCTGCCCAGCCCGCCTTGACCGCAGCACGATCACCAAGCCCCGCCCCGAAGTGGGTAAAAGAGCGGTGACATTCAGGTGCCAAAGCCGTGTGACGCGCTCCGCCGACGACGTGCGCAAGAACACTCCAAAGCGTCCGTCGTCGGTTTGTCTTAACGGAGCGGCACAGGAGTCGAACCTGCCTAGCGTCGGGCTACGACACCGTACTGGTTTTGAAGACCAGTTGGGGCACCGGCCCCGGCCGCTCCGCCGCGCAGCGTAACTAGACGGGCAGCCCGTCCTCGACCCAGCTGCGTGTGAGGTACAGCCAGAACGCGAGCCCCGCCCAATCGCCGTAGCGTTTGAAGCGGCGCTCGATCGTCACGTCCTTCAATGCGCCTCGTGCGCCGGCGAGCTTGGCATATGTCGGGCGCGTCCATGAGTCGAGCACGAGGCGGGAGTACCGACCCAGCGACGTCAGCATCACGTGCGCGGCGGCGTACGGGCCGACGCCGGGCAGCGCAAGCAGGCGAGCAGCCACCTCCTCGTCGGGCAGTTCTGGGTCGTTGAGCTCCTCGAGGTCGGTTCGTCCCGCCGCGACGTCCGTCGCGAGCGTCATCAGGTACGGGCCCCGGTAGCCCGAGCGGATGACGTCGCGGTAGAAGGACTCGTCCGCCTCTGCCATCGCCTCCGGTGTCGGGAACGCGTGCGCGCCGTCAGGCGCCCTGACGCCGAGGTTGTCGACGAGCGCCGCGGTCATCTTCCGCGTGCCGGACCACGCAGTGTTCGTGGTGCAGATCGTCTTGACGACGTCCTCGAACACGGTCGGCGCGCGCAGCATGCGTCCGGCGCCGGTCGCGCACCACGACAGCTGGGCGTCCTCGGCGACGAGCAGGTAGAAGCGCGACAGATCTTCGTCGAGCCGGAACATGTGCGCGACCGTCTTCGTCAGCTTCGGGTCGTCGCTGCCTTCGATCCGCAGATTCTTGCCGTCTTGCATCATGCGAACAGTTCGCGCGCCGCGCCTGGTCGGCAGCGTCGTCTCGAGTGCGCGTCCCTGGAGGTCGACGCGGTTCGGTGGTAGCTCCGCGACTCCGTGCGAGACGATCGTGCGCGCGAAGTCGATCGGCTCGCCTCTTGGTCCCTTCAGCGGTATCGCAAGCGTCGCCACACCAGATATTTGCCAATCGCGCGGCGCTGGGCGCGACCGGGCGTCGCGCGGGAAGGCCGACGGCAAATAACTTCACCCCTTGAGTGATCGTCGTCTGGCGTGGTCTTGACGCATTCCGCACGGAATACGCTCACGTGCGGATCGACGGCGACCGGCTGTTCGCGCACGGTACGCAGGTCGGGATCCAGCCGACGCCGTACCTGCTCCGCTATCGGCTTCAGCCGGACCGGCTCGTCGCCGAGATCGACGATGGTCCCTCGCTCGAACTCGAGCTCGGCGACCACGACGCGTTCGACCTCGGCTTCTCTCCGCTGTTCAACTCGATCCCGATCGTCCGCGATCGCCTCCACCGCGGTGGGCAGGCACACGACTACTCGATGACCTGGGTTTCCGTGCCCGAGCTGGTGGTCGAGGAATCGATGCAGCGCTACGAACCGGTTGCGCGGGGGCGCATCCGCTTTAGTGCTGCTGGCTTCGTCGCCGAGCTCGAGGTCGACCAAGACGGGATAGTTCGCCGCTACGAGGGACTCGCCGAGCGGGTCGCCTGAGGTTCCTACGCGCCCTCGTATTCGTCGTGAGGGCGCCACCACTCGTAGGGCTTCGCTGCGCTCCCTGGTGTGTGAGTCCTCCTAGTCCTCCTGGCAGATGCCACTTCTTGGGTTCGCTGTTCGTGCGGGGCGACCTCTACATGAACGCTGCGGCGGCCGCAACCGCGGCTTCGGCGTCGGCCACGACGAGATTCAGGGTGATCGTGTGCAACTTGCTCACAGCTCGACGTCCTTGTAGAGCCTCTCGCCGCGGTGCAGGCGGCGGGCGATCTCGAACGTCTGTCGCTGTGAGCGGGACGTGGCCGAGTGGGCGGCGAGGTAGCGCGCGGCGGCGATCAGCGGCAGGTCCCCATCGGAACTAGCCGCGAGCAGCTCGTGCTGGCGGACGGCGGCCTCGATGCACTGGATCGTGTGGAAGTTGCGGTCCTCGCGCACGAGCGCGGCACCGAGTGTCGCGACGAGCCTGTTCGGGTCGCCGCCGGCGCCGAGGAAGGAGGCGACGAGCTGCCCGGCCTCGACGACCTGCTGCTGGCGGTCGAGCAGCGGCAACAGATCGTCAAGGAGCAGATCGGGGTTGGCCTCCGGGTCGGGGCTCGGCAGCCGTGCGGCCGGCACGTTGAGGAAGCGGTCGAGGTGGATGCTCATCGCCGCGTCGAAGACGCCGCGGACGAGCTCTGGAGACGGCGAGCGCCGGAGCCCCTGCTCGACCGCGTTGGCAAACGTGAACGTGTGGAGAGCGGTGTCCCAGTCGCCAAACTCGTTGCTCGTCGGGAACCGCGCGATCCGCATGACCGCCGCGTGAGAGACCGCGGACGCAAGCTCCACTTCGCCGGCGCCGTCTCGAAGGGCCGTGAGGAGGGCGTCGATGCTGGCAGCGGGATCGTCGCCCAGAACGGCCTCGACGAGCTTCTCCCGGTCGGCCCAACCGTCGGCGAGCGCGCCCGTCGAAAGGGCATCCGGAAGCTGGTCGAACGCATCGCCGAGGAGGGCGACAAGGTCGACCGGGTTCCGCCAGGCGTTCGCCTCTTCCATCCGCTCCGCGCCGGCCAGCTGTGGGGCCAGCGACGCGAGCACTGCTTCCGCCCGATCCCAACCGGCGTGGTCGAGCGCTTCGAGCGCCTTGTTGACGAAGTCGAGTGTGTGGCCGCCGTCGAGGTAGCGGTGGTCGGTTGCGGCCGCGAAGAGCATGTCTGCGAGCTCTCGCGGCGACGCGCCGACGCGTGCGGCGGTGACGAGTGCACGCTCCGCGCCCTCCGCGTCGCGCACCTCGATGAAGCTGCGGAACCAGCGCGCCAGCTGTGCGGGCTCCGCCGAGCCGGGAAGCGGTTCAAGCTGGAAGTGCGGCGGCTGCCCGGCCGAGTCGGCCGCAACGTCCGAAAGCCCGTGGTAGAGCGCCGCGGGACTATCCGGCTGTTCGACCTTCGGAAGAAGATTCATCAGACAGGTAAGCGTCGTCAGCCCTCTGAACCAGCCTCCGCCGCGTCGCGCGACGCCGAAGTCGAGCCCCTCGCGGAACGCGCCGAGACCAGACGAATCCGCCTGCAACAACGTCAGCGTCGCTTTCGCAAGCACGAGCGGGATGTCCCGTTCGAGCCCGTCATGAAGACGGCCGCGGTGGTGCTCGACAACGTCGTCGCGCGGCTTGACGTCGACCAGAACGTCGTCGCCGCGGACCTCGACCGGAAAACGGCGCAAGTCGTCGGCCCATTGGTCGAAGGTCCCGCCGGTCGAGAGGTCGAAGCGCGCGTGGTGCCAATGGCAGGTGAGGATCCCGTCGCAGAGTGAGCCGCGGTGGAGTGGGAAGCCCATGTGCGGGCAGCGATTGTCGACGGCGTAGACCTCATCCCCGTCTGCGAACAGACAGAGCGTGTGCCGCTCGACGTGGACGACCAGCCGTCCCGAAGCACGTAGCTCGCTCAGGGATGCGGCGTGCACGAGAGGTCGGGAGTCGACGGCGGTCACGCGGACACCCTAGAACCTCAAGTATGGTTGAAGTCAAGCGCCGATGGCCGATGAGCTGACGATTGGGGAAGTCGCCTCGCGGAGCGGGGTTGCGCCCTCGGCGCTCCGCTTCTATGAGGACGAAGGCCTGATCGCCTCGCGCCGGACAGAGGGGAACCAGCGCCGCTACGAACGAGCCGTGCTGCGGAGGATCGCGGTGATCCAGGCCGGCCGCGCCGCGGGGATCCCACTCCAACAGATCCGCGCCACCCTCGCGACGCTGCCCGCCCACCGCACGCCGACCCGGCGCGACTGGCAAAGGTTGTCGCGCGGCTGGCGCGAGGAGATCGACCGGCGGATCGCGACTCTCGAGGCGCTCCGCAACCGGCTCACCACATGCATTGGCTGCGGGTGCCTCTCGATCGACAAGTGCGAGCTGCTCAATCCCGATGACGAAGCCGCCGAGATCGGCTCAGGTGCGCACTACCTCAGACGAGACAGCAGACGTGCACAGACGGCCGCCTCTTAGGCGTCCTGGTACTCGTCGTGGCGGCGCCACCACTCGTACGGCTCGGTCTGCGGATATCCGTCCGGAGAGTTCTCCCACTCCTCCTGCCGACCGAGCGGCGTCAGGTCGAGGAAGGTCCAAACGCTGCCGAGCGCCTCGACGCCGCGATGGGTCGTGAAGTACGTGCGAAAGACGTCGTCGCCATTGCGGATGAAGACGCTGAGGCCGAACGACTCGCCGTCCTGGTAGACGCCGACCTGCGGAGTCTCGGGCCCGACGCCGAAGTCGACGTTGAAGTCGCTCTCGGAAGACGAGTACCACGGGATCGCCCAGCCCATACGCTTCCTGTAGGCCTCGATCTTGGCCCTTGGGGCACGGGAGACGAGCGCGAACGACGTGTCGCGCGCGGCCAAGTGAGCGAGGTGGCCAATCTGGTCGACGAACATCGAGCAGCCGTCGCAGCCGGCATTCTGGTTGGGACCGAACATGAAGTGGTAGAGCAGCAACTGCCTGCGGCCCTCGAAGAGGTCGAGTAGCGTGGCCTTGCCGTCCGGACCTGCCAAGACGTAGCTCTTCTCGATCCGGACCATCGGGAGTCTGCGACGCTTCGCGGCGAGCGCGTCTCGCTCCCGAGTGGCCGCCTTCTCCTCTGCAAGGAGAGCGTCCCGCGCCTCCTGCCACTCTCCGGGCGAGACGACCCGAGGAAGGTTCACGGTGCCGAATGTGTGCTCAGTCATCGTCGACCTCCCTTCCTTCACTACCTCCTCCATGGCGTGCTACGCAAATGGTCGACGTCGTATCGGCGTGCGTCACCGCGAGGACTCTGACGAGCACGACTGCGGCTATCGCCGCCACGCCGCCGACGATCACGGCCGCAGGTCCGCCTCGGCTCGAGACATCCGCAGCGGCGATCACCGCGGCCGAGCCGAGCAGCCCTAACGTCGTTGTCAGCGCGACTCGCCGTCTCAGAGCGCGCACTGCCGCGGGCTCGACAACGGATCGCGACGGGAGCCGGTGGCGCAGGTCTCCGCCCTCGTACACGAGCAGGAGGCAGACGGCGAGGAGCGGGATGACCCAGTCCGCAAACTCGCCGCGGTGCACCGAGACGACAAGCTCCGCGCCGTAGACAGTCACCGCAGCCGGCAAGAGCGGTGGAGCCACGAGGAGCGCGGCAAGCACGATCACGCTGGCGGCAAGGGCGAGCGTGGCCTCGAGCGTCGGGAGCCCGCGCGCGACCAACAGGGGCAGGCTGCCCGATAGCGCCGCGCCGACGACGGCAACCGCGGCGGCGCCGCGACGAAGCGTCGTGCTTGCTACCGATTCGATGTCAACTCCTCGACGACGGCGGCGAGAGGCGTCTCCGCGGTCCAGCGCCTCACGGGAACGCCGGCGCGCAGAAACCGGTTGCGAATCAGCTCGCGCTCGAGCAGCCAGACCCGCCACGCCTGGTCGTCGTACGACGCCCGCGCGCGCTCCACAAACGGCAGGGGGTCGACCTCGATCAGCGTGAGGTCGAAACCACGCGCGCGAAGATTGAGAAGCGCGCGGTCCACCCGCCAATCCAGCAGGGGTGTGAGCGCGACGACGAGTGACTGGGGCGGCAGAACCCGAGTCGGGATCAGGCGCGGGTCGCGCCAGCGGAAAAGCCGCGCAGTCTCGCTGGAGAGCACGGCGTCGACGATCCGGTAGTGCTGGCGCTCACCGGTGGACGGGAGCACCCACTCGAGGTCGCCGCCAAAGTTCAGCAGGCCGACGCGATCGCGCCCGCGCAGGTACTCGCCGACGAGTGAGGCGACGGCACGAACCGCTTGGTCGAGCGTCGATCCGTGTTCGCTCGCGGCTGCCGTCAGCGAATCGAGGAAGAGCACGACTTCGGAGCTGCGCTCCGGAAGCCGGTCGCTGACGAGCAACTGGCCACGGCGCGCGCTTG
Organism: Gaiellaceae bacterium; assembly: GCA_035262005.1. Classification (GTDB taxonomy): domain Bacteria; phylum Actinomycetota; class Thermoleophilia; order Gaiellales; family Gaiellaceae; genus 3-1-20CM-4-69-9. Next base: position 6,088 of record DATFTK010000199.1, read on the forward strand.
CCCGCCAGTTGATCCGCCGGACACGCTCGCCGGAGCGAAACTCGCGGATCTCGGCGAACTCGATCCCCTCGCCGCTTGCCGCCGCGGGACGGCTGCCGCTCGCCAGGCGGGTCACCAGCGGCTCGAGGAGCCGTCGAAGCCGCTCGCTGCGTGGGTAGACGCGAACCGGGCGTGTCGAATCCCGCTCGGCGCTCGAGCGAACCATGCAGGCGCGCTGCAGGCCGACCAGTTGCACCGCTCCGACGGGGTAGACGCCCCAGCGCGGACACTCCACTCGGTAGCGGAGCGACCGCACCTCGCCGACCCGGAGCCCGAGGACGCGGCCCGATGTGCCCTCGAGCACGCGCGCTCGCGCCGGTACGCGAAGCTGGACCTCGAGCCAGTCGATCGGCGCTTCGGCGGCGAGCTCGAGCTGCACGTCGACTGCGTCGCCCTCGACGAGGCGGTCCTGCGAGAGCTCGACGTGCGACGCCGGGAGGACCGGCCGCGGCGCGGCGAGACCGTAGACGACCGGCAGGAGAAAGGCTGCGCCGAGGGCGACGGCAGCAGGCTCCGACACCGCCAGGCCGACGACCAGGCCGAGGGCGCCGACGGCGGTGAAGCCGACGACTCGCGGCTCAGGCTTCAACGCTCGCATCAGAGACCGGTGCCGGAACGCTCGCGACGATCGACCGGATGATCTCCGCCGGATCGGCACGCTGCACCCACAGCTCCGGCGAAAGCGTCAGCCGGTGGGCGAGAGCCGGAACGGAAACGTGCTTCACGTCGTCCGGCTTCACGAAGTCGCGTCCGTCCATGCAGGCGCGTGCACGAGCGAGCTTCATCAAGGCGAGCGACCCGCGCGGCGAAGCGCCCACGGAAAGCTGCGGCGACTCCCGCGACGCTCGCACGATCGCGACCGCATAGTCGGCGACCGCCTCCGAGAGGTGGACCTCCTCGGCAGCCGCCTGAAGCTCGAGCAGCGTTTCGCGGTCGAGATCGG
>DATFTK010000200.1:0-2306 GCA_035262005.1 Gaiellaceae bacterium
AAGCCGTTGCCGTCGAGCGCGCTCATCGCCGGCCTCCCAGGAGCGATCGACGCGCGGACTTCGGCGCCGACGCCGTCTCGCTCGGCAGGCCGGCGAAGACGGACTTCGCGACTGCCGAGACAGCACGTGCAAAGCGACTGCCGGGATCGGAGATCATCGCCGGCGTCGCGCGGTTGACGGCCTCCGGGACGGCGGCGTCGTCGGGAAGCTCGAACGCGATCTCGCGCTCGAGGGCGTCCTCGATCTCGGCGCGCGTCACCGCGCCCGCCGCGCCGATGCGATTGGCGACGATCGACACACGCTCCTGCGGAAAACCGAGCCGCTCGATCGTCTCGAGCCCGATCCGGACGTTCTTCAGCGACGTCACCTCCGGGTTGCAGACCAGCAGCAGCGTGTCGGTGCGGTCGAGCGCCGCGAGCATGGCCGCGTCGAACAGCGGCCCGGTGTCGACGACCACCGCGCTGTAGGAGGCACGCGCGGCGTTGAGCGCCGCCCCGAGCTCCGCCTGACCAACGATCTGCGCCTCTTCGGGCCGCTTGGGCGCCGGGAGCAGCGTCAGCGACGACCGCGGGTCCGTGCACACGAACGCCTTCAGCTTTTCGACGTCGATGTCCCCGCTCGAGCCCGCGAGATCCGCGATCGTTGCCCGGGGCGGCACCGCGAGCGTCAGGGCCGCGTCGCCGAACTGCAGGTCGAGGTCCATCAGCAGAGTGCGGAGGCCCGCCTGCTGCGCCGCGACTGCGATGTTCGTCGCGAGCACCGTCTTGCCGGCTCCACCCTTCGGTGAGAAGACGGTGACGACCTTGGCAGCGGCGGTCTCCGGCGCAGTCGCCACTGCAGCCTTTCGCAGGGCGAAGAGCACGGTCTCCACCGGCTGCGGCAGGACGAGCACGTCGGCCGCACCGACCTGAAGCCCCGTCTCGACGATCCCGTTCGGCTCTCCGTACGCCGCGAGGATCAGCGGGGCCTGCGAGAGCGCACGAACCTTGCCGATGTCGTCGCCGAGCTCGTCGGACGAGGAGTGAACGACGTGCAGGGCAACGTCCACCGGCGACGACAGACGCCCACCGTTCCCGTCCGCAATCGGCTGCACCATCCTGAGCGTCGGCTCGTTCGCGAGCGAGCTCCCGAGCTGCGCCGCTGCCGAACCGCTCAGCAGCACTCTGAGTTGTGACTGGCCGTTACGGTGCATCGATGCTCTCCGGGAAGTTGCCGGCGATCTGCCTCGGCGCAGCCGGGAGGCCCCGGCCGAGAATCGAGAACAGCGTCTCGACCGTCGGGCTGCTGTTGAGCGGCTTGTTCGTCGGCCGCAGCACGAAGAACCACGAGCCCTGTTTCATCGCCCAAGCCATCGTCTGAGCCTGTCGGTCGGTCATCACGAGCGTCGTCGCCGTCGTCGGTGCGCCGCCCACGCTCGCCTGCTTCGTGTCATCCGGCGCCTTCAGCACCAGCAGGTTGCGTAGCGCGACGCGCGACGTCGCGCGTGCGAGATCACCGATGTGGTACTTGGCGGTCACGACCACGTCGACGTGATCGCCCTCCTGGACGGTCCCGGCAAGCATCTGGTTCGGATCACCCGGGACCACGACCACGCGCTGATTGCCCGAGAACTCGGCGAAGATGCCGCCCTGCGCGAGCGGCACGAACTGGCGCAGTGTGATCTGCTCGCCCTGATAGATCGGCGCGGACGTCACCTTCGAGGTCAGCGGCGCCGCGCTCGTGATCGAGCCCGGGACGACCGACCGCCGAGGGACCGTCTGCGCTTTCAGATATCCGCCACCCGCGATCGTCGAGCCGTCGGTACCGGCCGGGATGTCACGTGTGGCGACCATCACCTTCACCAGCCCGGCGCCGTGTGTGACGCTGTTCCGGTAGCTGATGACGTAGATGCCGATCAGGATGGCTGCCGCGGCCGCCAAGCCGAGAGGCAGTGCGAGATTCCGTACTCGAGTTTTGGTCACGGGAGCTCCTTTTCGTCGCTATTCGACAAGGCTGAGAATGTGGACACCGAAGTCGTTGCTGCCGTTCGGCGGCACGCCGGCCGGCAGGTCCGACGTCGTGAAGGTCACGAAATGGCCCCTGAGCGTCTTGTCGGACGGGGACCACGAGACGACCTGGTCGATCACGAATGCCGACCAGCCGATGATGTGGAAGTACCAGACGGAACCGATGTTCTGGGTCGTGTCGAACACCGGGAAGAAGAGCGGCACGCCGGTCCTAGCATCGAGGCCCTGCTTGATCGGGCCGACGTTCTGACCGGTCTTGACGCCGTACCACTGACTGGACGGAAGCTCGGGGGCAAAGCC
>DATFTK010000201.1:0-14683 GCA_035262005.1 Gaiellaceae bacterium
GCGAACGCAAGGGCAGCGAGCAGAGACGCAGCGGCCGAAACGAGTCCTCGGGAAGCCGCACGGACCACGGTTCGAGGCTTCGGGCAGAGCGAGACGGCCGCTTACCGAATTCCCTCGAAAGGGGTACCGCGCGCGAGGGAAGGCCCCGACCAGGCACGTCAGTAAGGTGAGCTTCCTGCATGCAAGGGTCACCTGAGGAACCGGACGTCACGATCGTGGTCGTCGCGCATTCGGTGCGCGATGAGCTCGAACAGTGCCTGGGCTCGATCGCCGACCGAGCCGGTGTCGACGTGCACACGGTGCTCGTCGACAACGCGTCGACCGACGACACGGTCGAGTGGGCTCGGCGCGCTCACCCTGAGGTCGAGGTCGTGGCGCTCCATCGGAACCTCGGCGTTGCCGCCCGCGAGTGCGGCCTTCGGCTCGCTCGCAGCCGCTACACGATGTTCCTCGACTCGGACGCGCAACTGACCGAGGGTGCCCTTCCCGCGCTCGTCCGCGCGCTCGACACCCATCCCGGGTGGGGCTTGCTCGGCCCGCGACTCGAGCACGAGGACGGAACGCTCCAGCTTTCGTGCCGGCGCTTCCCGCCGCTCGTCCTTCCCTTCCTGCGTCGGCCGCCGCTCGATCGCTTCTTCGACGACAGCCGCCTCGTCCGGCGCCACCTGATGGAGGACGTCGACCACTCGCACCCGAGGGCCGTCCCGTACGTGCTCGGTGCGTGCCAGATCTTCCGTACGGAGCTCGCGCGGGCGGCCGGCCCGTTCGATCCGCGCATCTTCTACGGCCCCGACGACATCGACTGGTGCATCCGCATTCGCGACGCCGGCGGCGAGGTCGTCTATTTTCCGGCGGCGACGGTCGTTCACGCGTACAGACGCATGACCAGCAGCCGACCCTTGTCGCGAACGGCCAGCCGTCATCTCAAAGCGTTTCTCTACTTCCAGTGGAAGTACCGGCGGAGGCGGCGCGAACTGTCCCGGCTCGAGCAGGAGCTCGACCGGCGCGAGCCGCTGGCCGCATGAGCGCACGAGTGGCTGTGCTCGTCCCGTGTCACGACGACGGGACGTACGTGCTCGACGCCGTGCGGTCGGTGCGCGAAGAGGAGGAGATCGAGCTCGTCGTGGTCGACGATGCGTCGCGCGATCCGGCAACACTCGACGCACTCGCCGAGCTCGAGCGAGACGGCGTGCGTGTGCTCCGCGTCGCGGAGAACGTCGGCGTGCCGGAGGCTCGGACGATCGCCTTGCGTGAGACGTCGGCGCCGTACGTCTTCCCCCTCGACGCTGACGACGAGCTGCTCCCCGGCTCGCTCGCGCGGATGGCCGACCGACTCGACGCCGACCCCGACGCCGCCGTTTGCTTCGGCGACTACGCGGAGTTCGGCGTCCAGCAGATCGCGCGTTCCGTCCCCGCGCGCCTCGACCCGTACCGCGTGGCGTACTCCAACGACTGGGGCGCACCGATGCTCCGGCGAAGCGCGCTCGAGCAGATCGGCGGCTGGCTACCGGACGGACAAGACGGGCGGACCTTCCCGTACGAGGACTGGCACGTCTGGATGTCCCTGGCCGAGCGCGGCGAGCGCGGCGTCTACATGGGCCCGGGCTTCGTGACCTACAGGCGACGGATCCAGGCGGGCCGCCGACTTTCCAGCGACCGTCGCCGCCATGCGCAGGCCGTCGAGACGCTGCGCGCGCTGCACCCCGAGCTCTATGCGCGGATCAAGGAGCACCGGCGCCGGTCCGAGCTCGGGCTCCTGCAGAAGGCGCTGTACCCGATGATCTACGGGCGCCGGCCGCGACTACCGTTCGAACAGCGGCTGCGCTACTTGTTCGACAGAGCCGGAGTGGGACCGGACCGTCTACTCGGTCGTCGGTGAGTCTCGTCAGCTTCGTCATGGCTGTCTGGAACCCCAGGCGGGACTGGTTCGTCCAGGCGATCACGAGCGTCCTCGACCAGGAAGGATGCGACGTCGAGCTGATCCTGGTGGATGACGGCTGTCCCGAGCCGGTCGATGAGCTGTTGACGGACATCGACGACGCGCGGGTGCGAGTCGTCCGGATCGAGCACGCCGGCGAAAGCGCGGCACGCAACGCCGGCATTGCGGCAGCACGCGCCGACTACATCAGATTCGTCGATGCCGACGACGCGCTCGCCCAAGGGAGCACGGCGCGACTCCTTGAGCTCGCCGGCGAACGCGACGACGTCATTTCGTATGGCGCGACGATGTTCTGCGACTCGGAGCTCCGGCCGCTGTGGAAGATGACCTGTCGGAGCGAAGGCGATGCCCGCGTCGACTGCCTGCTGGGACGCTTCACCGTCCGCCCCTTCTCGCTGCTCTTCCCCCGCGCCGTCGTCGACGCGACCGGCAGGTGGAGCAGCGACATGACCGTCTCCCAGGACTGGGACTACGTCCTCCGGGCGCTCGAGCATGCGACAGTGGCCGGCGACCGGAACATCGCCACCTACTACCGCAAGCACACCACGTCGGCGACGGCCGACATCGACGCCGGCGTTCAGGGAGCCCGCCGCACCGTTCACGGGTACTTCGAGCGACATCCGGAAGAGCGGCACACTCGGCTGGAGAGACGCGCCGAGGCAAGCCTCGAGGCGACACTCGCACGGGCCTACCTGACTCGCGGCAAGCGACACGCAGCTCTTGCCGCCGCTCGCCGCTCCCTTGCCCTCGACCCCCGCGCCCTTCCCGGCGAGCTCAGACGGTCCCTGCCCGCGCTCGCCGGAGTCTTTCGGCGGGGTCGACGGAAGTGACCGGGCGAGCGGCTTCCTCGTTGCTGCCGGTCGAAGCGTGGCCACCTGGCGACATTGCGGTCGTCTCGCCCCACCTGGACGACGCTGCGCTGTCGCTCGGAGCCGCGATCGCGGCGCTGACACGTTCAGGGACGACCGTTCGTGTCGTCACGCCCTTCGCCGGCGACCCGAGCTCGGACGCACCACCGAAAGCCTGGGATACCCAGTCAGGATTTTCGTCGGCGGGCGAGTCGGCGGCCGCGCGGCGCGTCGAGGACATTCACGCGTGTGCGCTCCTCGGTGCCAAGCCGCGCTGGCTCCCGTACGAGGCGCGTGGCGCCGAAGGGGTCGAGGCGGCGCTTCGATCGGCGCTGGAGGATGTGCAGAACGTTCTCGTCCCCGCGTTCCCGTGCGCCCACGGCGACCACGTTGCCGCCGCGCAACTCGTCCTGGAGAACTTGGCGACGACGCACAGGATCGGCTTGTACGTCGACCAGCCGTACGCGATGTGGCGTCTGCTCGGCGAGACGCGCGAGGTGGGAAGCCGGCGTCGCAATGCCGCGTCGCTGGCGTTCCGCGGCAAGGCGACCGCCGGGTACCAACAGCCCCGGCTCCCGCCGTCGATCCGCGCGCTCGTCAAGCAGTCGCCCGAGTGGCACGCGGTGCCGTCGAAGCCCCGCGCCTGGGCTGCCAAACAGCGCTCGATCCTCGCGTACACGTCGCAGCTGCGTGCCTTCTCGTACCTGATGCCCCTCGGCATCGCTCTCTACGAGTGGCAGTGGGGCGGCGAAGGGGTGGCGTGGCTCGCATGAAGGAACGCGTCCTGGTCACGGACGGAACCGCTCGCGCGGTCGTCGCCGCGTGCAGGGGCCTCGGTCGCGCCGGCTTTCGCCCGTCGGTCACCGCGGCGCACCACCCTGCTGCCGCACAGTGGTCGCGCTACTGCGAAGCACGATTCACGACCCCGGATCCCACGCAGGATCCTGAGCGGTTCATCGCTCGGCTCGAGCAGATCCTCCAGGACGAGCCATTTGAGCTCCTGCTTGCATCATCCGACGCTGCGCTGCTCGCGGTCTCGGAGCACCGAGAACGCATCGATTCGCACGCCTCGACGGGCCTCCCTTCACAAGAAGCCGTCCAGCGTGCACTCGACAAGGACGCGATCGCCCACGCGGCGGCGTCTGTTGGGCTTGCGCCGCCGAGGAGCGTCCGCTGCGACAGCGTCGACGAGGTGCCGGCCGCCGTCGCCGAGGTCGGCCTTCCCGCCGTGCTCAAGCCGGCTCGCTCCTTCGACCCCACCGCGGCGGAGTACAACCGGCTGGTCGTCGTCCGCGACACGAACGATGCCGTTCTCGCCAAGGAATCGGTGCAGGCACCGCTGATCGTCCAGCAGTTCGTCGAGGGCTCGATTGTCTCTGCGGGCGGTGTCGCCGCGGATCGCGGACTGCGCGCGCTTGCGGTGTCCAGATACGTCCGCACCTGGCCCCCACTCGCCGGCAACGCCGCGGCTTCGGAGACGATCGTGCCGCCGGGCGGGCTCCGCGAGCGCGTCGACGCGCTCGTCCAGGCCCTCGGCTGGAACGGAATCTTCGAGGTCGAGCTCGTCGACCACGGCGAGAGGCTTGCCGTCCTCGACTTCAACCCGAGGCCGTACGGCTCGATGACGCTCGCAATCCGCGCCGGCGCGAATCTGCCGGCAATCTGGGCCGACTCGGTTCTCGGGCGCGACCCGGCCTACGCGGAGAGTCGACCGGGGACGCGCTACCGCTGGGAGGACGCGGAGCTTCTCCATCTCGCGTGGCAGTTGCGACGCGGGCGGATGCGGTCCGCCGCTGCCGTGCTCAGGCCCCGTCGGCACGTCGTGCATGCGCACTTCGAGCTCGCCGATCCGGGGCCGTTCATGGCGCGGGCGCTTCGAATCGGGCGTGTCGCGGTAGGCAGAGTTCGCGGCTGATCGCGGCTACTTGCTCTTGCCGCCGCCCGGCCCGCTGTGGTCGTGGTTCTTGTCGCCGTTGCCCCAGCCCGGGCGCGTCTCGTCGGGCGGCTGCGTCTCCGGCGGCGGGGTCGTCGCCGTCGCCGGCGTCGTCGTCGTCGGCGGTGCCGACACGGTCTGGGTGACGGGCGTCGAAACGGGAGTCGTCGGCGTCGGCGCCTGCGGCGGCGGGGTCGTGGTGGTCGTCGGCGGCGGAGACGGCGCCGGTGTCGGCTTCGGCGTCGGCTTCGACGGCGGCGACGTCCCCGGAAGGACCGGCAAGGCCACCGGCTGCGAGACGAGCGAGGTCGAGGGAGGCGGCGTGCTGTGAACGACGACGTGGTGTGTGGCAGAGCGCTTCGCCGGAACGGTCAGGTGATGCGGCACGATGCGGACCGTCGGCGGCGCCGGCGCCGGGTGGACGATGCGCGGCGTCGCCGCGACGCGCTGCTCGACGGGCGAGCTCTCCTCGAAGGCGGCACGCCAGAGATACCCGGAGGTCACGCCCGCTGCTACCAGCAGGCAGAGCCGCAGCGCATCGAATGAGACTCGCACGCGCATAAGTATCGGGCTTCCGTTGGACAGCATAGGTGCGGATATCGCCCTCCGCCAGACCAGGATTTACGCAACAACGCGGTTTTTTCCTTCGTCCTTCGCGCGGTAGAGAGCCGCATCAGCCGCCCTGAGCAGGCCGTCTCCTGTCTGGCCGGGCGCCAGAGCAGCCACTCCGAAGCTCGATGCGACATGGATCGAGGCGCCGTCCGCCAGCGGGATGGCGACCTCGTTCAGCGAGCGCCGCATGCGCTCCGCGACCCGGGACGCCCCGACGCCGTCGGTCTCGGGCAGCAGGATCGCGAACTCCTCCCCGCCGATGCGCCCGGAGACGTCGACGTCCCGCACGTGCGATCGGATGAGGTCCGCGAACGCGCGCAGGACGACGTCGCCGCCGTGGTGCCCGAACTCGTCGTTCACCTGCTTGAAGTTGTCGAGGTCGGCGAGCACGATCGTGAGCGGCGAGCCGAAGCTTCGCGCCCGCTCCACCTCGGACTCGAGCGCCTCGATGAAGCGCCGCCGGTTGACGAGGCCGGTCAGGTCGTCCGTGATCGCCTGCCGCTGGACGATGTCGTGCAGGCGCGCGTTGTCGAGCGCGACCGCCGCCTGCGACGCGAGCCACTCGGCGAGTGTCCGCGTCTCCTTCGAAAAGCCGTCGTCAGGCGGGAACAGCAGCAGCCTCGTCGTCGCATCGAGCTCGAGCGTCAGCGGCTTTCGCCCGCCGCCCACCTCGCCGAGCCACGCGACCTCTTCCGCGCCGGCGAAGATCTGGCCGCCGAGCGCGTCGGTCGCCTCGGTGATCACCTCGAGGATCACGGGCAGCAGCACGCGCGGATTGTGTGTCGCCGCCAACGCATCGCCGACCAGGGCGAGCGCCTCGCGCGGATCCCGACGCAGGCCTGACGGCCGCCGCCGGTCGCTCCTCGTCACCTCGGTCGTCCGCCCACGGCCACGCAGGCTCCAGAGCAGGAGCAGGAGGGTCGCCACGGTCGCCGCAACGGCCAGGACCAGGAACGTCCAGCGGACGGTCCCCACCAGGGTCATATGGGAATCCTGACGCTTCTAGCGGTTCCGTTCCCACACGAGGTGAAGGCCCTCCAGCGTGAGGAAAGGATCGACCTGGTCGATCGTCCGGGCGTGCGGGGCGATCAGGTCGGCGAGCCCGCCGGTGGCGACCGTGGGCGCGTCGCTGCCGAGCTCGCCCCGGATGTGGCCGACGATCCCGTCGACCTGGCCGGCGAAGCCGTAGACGACCCCCGATTGGAGCGCGGCGACCGTCGTCTTCCCGATCACTGTCTCCGGCTCGATGAAGTCGATCTTGCGGAGGCGCGCCGCACGGGCGAAGAGCGCGTCCATCGAGATCTCGATGCCCGGCGCGAGTACCCCGCCGACGTACTCGCCCGCAGCCGACACGACGTCGAAGTTCGTGGACGTGCCGAAGTCGACGACGATGCAGGGCGCGCCGTAGGCGGCCGCCGCCGCGACCGCGTTCGCGATCCGGTCGGGCCCGACCTCGCGGGGGTCGTCGTACCGGATCGGAATCCCCGTCTTTACGCCAGGGCCGAGCTCGAGCAACTCCGCCGATGTGTACCGCACGGCGAACTCCTGGTACGAGCGCACGAGCTGCGGCACGGTCGACGAGAGCGCGATGCCGTCGACGCGAGCCAGGTCGATGAAGTTCCGAAAGAGGGCGCCGAGCTCGTCGCCGCTCTTGTGCCGCTCGGTCGCGACGCGCCAATGCTCCGTCAAGTCGGCGCCGTCGAACAGCCCGAAGACCGTCGACGTGTTGCCGACGTCGATCGTGAGCAGCACGCGGTTCTAGCTGTAGTCGTCGTCGGCGGAGAGCGACTCGCCGATCTTCTCGGCGAGCGCCTCGGCGGTGAGGCGCCCGTCCTCGCCGTCACCGCGCAGCTCCTCGACGGTGACGTCGCTCGAGGTCCAGACCTCGGCGCGCGGGATGATCCGCGTCGGGCGGTTCTTGTCCCAGACCCAGACGTCCTCCATCCGCAGGTGGAAGAAGGGATAGTTCGGCTGCGAGACCTGAGCCAGGTCGAGCCGGTTGCAGAGGTAGGTCGCGTCCTGGGTAAGGACGCAGTAGCGGAAGAGCCCGAAGACCGCCGTGTACTCCTTCTTGAGGCGGAGCTCGAGCTCTGCCTCGAACTCGTCGAGCTCGTCGAGGTGGCTCACGTCGATGAGTCTAGCTTCGCGAGGAGGGTCTGGATCGACCCTTTTCCAGGCACTTCCAGAGCCGGGTCGAGCTCGGCCAGAGGCTCCAGCACGAAGCGCCGCTCGTGCAGCCTGGGATGCGGAACCTGGAGCCCCGGCTCGTCGATCTGCTCCTCGCCGTAGAGGAGGAGATCGAGGTCGAGCGTCCGGGGACCCTGCGCCGGAACCGTGCCTCGGTCGCGGCCGAACGCCCGCTCGAGCTCGAGCAGCGCCACCAACAGCGCGCGCGGTGGGAGCCCGCTTTCGGCCTCGACGGCGCCGTTCAGGAAGCGCGGCTGGTCGACGTAGCCGACTGGGTCGGTGTCCCGGAGGGTGGACATCCGCACGACCTCGGTCTCCGGGAGACGCCGAAGGCGGCCAACCGCCGCCCGGAGCGTCCCCTCGCGGTCGCCGAGGTTCGAGCCGAGCCCGATGAAGATTCGCGTCACGCCCGCAGGGTAGTCAGCCGATTACTCTGAGACCCTTGGCGCGGCATCTCCTCATCGCGACGGCCGTCCTGCTCGCAAACGCGACCCCCGCGCGTGCCGAGCTCGTCCAGCTGAGGCCCGGCCACGGCGCGGAGCTCGCCCGTCACATCGGCGCGACCGAGCTCGTTCCCGAGCTGCGCATCTGGCGCGTCGACGAGGCCGGCGTGGCGCGGCTGCGCGGCGCCGGCGCGGTTGCGGTCGCGGAGCCGGAGCGTCTGCTGCCCAAGGCGAGCGTCGCAACGCAGGCGACCGACCCGCTCGTGCCAACGGAGTGGTGGCGTGGTGCGATCGGCGCGGATCACGCCGACTCGCCCGGGCCGGGGAAGCCGGTCACAGTCGTCGACTCCGGGCTCGACATCACGCACCCAGAGTTCGCCAACCGGCCGAACACGATCCTGATGAACAAGCAGACGACGGACGACGCTGACGAGGATCACGGCACCGAGGTCAGTTCTGTCATCGGCGCTCCGAACAACGGCTTCGGCATCGTCGGCGTCTACCCCGACGCCGTCCTGCGCGTCTGGGACGCGAGCCCGTTCGGGATCCTGAACGAGGGCGCCGCAATCCAGGGCATCGCCGAGGCGGCGCGCCAAGGACCGGGCGTGATCAACCTCAGCTTCGGCGGCGAGGATCAGGATCCGCTGCTCGAGGACGCCGTCATGTTCGCCTACCGGTCGGGCTCTCTCGTCGTCGCCGCGGCCGGGAACGAAGGGATGGAGGGAAGCCCGAAGGGCTACCCGGCCGCGTATCCCCATGTCCTCACCGTCGGTGCGACGACCGAGACCGGACGGGTCGCGTCGTTCTCGACGGTGGCGCCGACTGTCGACCTCGTCGCCCCGGGCGTGCGCATCCCGGTCGCGGAGCCGCTGGCGCAGGAGGCGTCCGGCTATCTCGAGGCCCCCGGCACGAGCTTCTCCGCCCCGCTCGTCGCGGGCGCGGCGGCGTGGGTCTGGACCGACCGGCCGTACCTCGACAACACGCAGCTGTTCGAGATCATGCGCCGCTCGGCCGTCGACATCGGGCCGCGCGGTTTCGACAACGCGTCCGGCTGGGGCCTGCTGAACATTCCCAGCGCGCTCGCGTACCGGACGCCGCCGAGCGACCCGCAGGAGCCGAACGAGCACCCGGCCGAGATCGAGCCGCATGCGCTGTTCCCGGCCGGAACGCAGCCCCTCACCCAGCCTGGACATCCCGGCGCGTTCCTCGTCGCGCACCTCGACCGCAACGAGGACCCGGTCGATCTCTACCGCGCGTGGGCCCCGGCGCGAATGGTGCTGCGCGTGCGCGCCTCGGGGGCCGTCAAGCTGCGGCTGCTACCGCGCTCGTCGAAGACGCTGAAGACTCAGCCGCTCGTCGTCGGGAAGCACGGGCTCGCGACGTTCCGTAACACGGCAACGCACGGCTTGTACCTCTACGTCGAGCTTCAACCGAGCGCGCGCAGTGTCGAGTACCGGCTACGCCTCACGACCGCTCGACGGTGACCGCCGTCCACTCCGCCCACGCGACGCCTGGCTTGCGGACGCGGACCTCGACTCGGTCCGGCAACAACTGTTCCTGGACGGAATCGGCGATCGCGACCGCGAACGTCTCCAGCAGCTGGAACCGGCCGGAGTCGTTGACGGCGTGGACGATGTCGCGCACGCGCCGGTAGTCGATCGTCGCGGCGATGGCGTCGTCGCGCGGATCGGGCGCGTAGAGGCGGACGTCGACGAGGAACGTCTGGCCGTGGTGGCGTTCGTCCTCGGTCACGCCGTGGTGCCCGAAGACCTCGACGCCGTGCGCCTCGATGATCATCCGGCAACCGCCGCCGCGACCGCGAGTGCCTCGACGTGCTCGCGGACGTCGTGGACGCGCAGGATCGTGGCACCGCGCTCGTAGGCTGTCACCGCTGCTGCGATGCTGGCCGAGAGCGGGCCCTGCTTCGCCTGGGGATCGCCGAGGACTCGTCCGAGCGAGCTCTTGCGCGAGAAGCCGACGAGAACGGGCCGCCCGAGTTCCGTCAGCTCATCGAGCCGGCGCAGGAGCTCGAAGTTCTGTGCCACCGTCTTGCCGAAGCCGATTCCTGGGTCGAGCAGGACGCGGTCCTCGTGGACGCCCGCCTCGACGGCGAAGCCTAGACGCTCCTCGAGGAAGCGCGGAACCTCGGTGAGATCCTCCACCTTGTCCCAGTGCATCAGGCAAACCCTCGCACCCGAGTCCGCGACGAGCTCCGCCATGCGCGCGTCGCCGCGCAGCGCAGTCACATCGTTGACGAGCTCGGCGCCGAGCCCGAGCGCCTGGCGCGCGACTTCGGCCTTCGAGGTGTCGATCGAAACCGGAATGCCCGCGAGGCGTTCCAGCACCGGCACCACGCGACGCAGCTCCTCGTCGAGGGAGACCGGCTCGTGTCCCGGACGGGTCGACTCGCCGCCGATGTCGACGATCGCAGCGCCCTCCTCGATCATCCGCCGCGCGGCCGCGGCGGCGGCGACGGGATCGAGGTGCACGCCGCCGTCGGAGAACGAGTCCGGGGTGACGTTGACGATGCCCATCACCGACGGGCGCGGGAAACGGTTCGACATCTCGAGAGAAGCTTTCCAATCGTGGTCGGGTCTCGCCAGGCGAAAGGCTGAGGCAGGCCCCCTTCGGGGCCAGACCCCTCAGTGGTACTGGTGCACCACGGCATGTCCTTTGCCGCGACCGATGAGCCAGCGGTTCGCCGCCCACGCGGGGCCGAAAGCGATGGCGAAGCCGAGTGCGATGCTCCACCAGAAGAGCGCGTCGCCGAGACCGGCGTCGATCGCTCCCGGCACGACGAGGACGAAAAGGTTGTCGACGAGCTCCATGATCACGATCGACAACGTGTCGGCAGCAAGGGCGACACCGGTCGCCTGCCGAAACGAGAGGCCCGCGCGCAAGATCGGTGTCATCGTCAACGCGTAGCCGAAGACGAAGGCCAGCACGATCGCCAAGAAGATCTGGATCGAGTTCGACCAGCCGAAGGCCGTCGCGATTGCCATTCCGACGACCTCGCCGATCGCACAACCCGTGAGGCAGTGGACGGTCGCCTGGTAGGCGGAGCGGTTGAGGCTCTCGTCAGCGTGTGCGTGCAAAGCGCTGGACTGCCGCGAGGAGCTCCTCGGTCTTTTCTGCTGCGGCCTTCCTGTCGCCGGACGCAACCGCGTCGGCGACGCAGTGGCTCACGTGATCGTCGAGCACCTTGAACGCCAGGCTCTCGAGAGCGGTGTTCACGGCGGCGATCTGCGTGAGGATGTCGATGCAGTAGCGGTCGTCCTCGACCATCCGCTCGATTCCTCGGACCTGCCCCTCGATGCGGTGCAGCCGCTTTGTCAGCGCCGCCCTGTCGTACCCGTGCTTCATGTCACCTCCTCCCGGACGCTCTTGAATCGCCGCAGGCGGAGGCTGTTCATGACGACGAAGAGCGACGACGCTGCCATCGCGGCAGCCGCGACCATCGGGTTCAGCAGACCGGCGACCGCCAGGGGGATTGCAGCGACGTTGTAGGCGAACGCCCAGAAGAGATTGCCCTTGATCGTGCGGAGCGTGCGCCGCGCGAGCCGGATCGCGTCGACCGCTGCGCGGAGATCGCCTGAGACCAGCGTGAGATCGCTCGCCTCGATGGCGACGTCGGTGCCCGTCCCGATCGCGAGCCCCAGATCGGCCTGCGCGAGGGCAGGGGCATCGTTGATTCCGTCACCGACCATCGCGACGACCTGACCCTGTTGTTGCAACCGCTTGACCTCGGCGATTTTGTCGTCCGGATAGAGCTCGGCGACCACTCGATCGATGCCGACCTCGGCAGCGACAGCTTCGGCGACGTCGCGAGAATCGCCTGTCAGCAGCACCGGCGCGAGGCGGAGCGCCTTCAGCTCCGCGACGGCGGTCGCACTCGTCGGCTTCACCGTGTCGCGAACGGCGAGCGTCGCGCGCGACACGCCGCCCAACGACACGTCGATTCGGCCGTCGCGCCGGCCGACCTCGATCTCGTGCCCGTCGACCAGACCGGTGACTCCCAGGCCAGGAAGGTTGCGAAAGCCGGTGACAGGCGGCAGGACGCCGAGCTCGTTCGCCGCAGCGCGTGCGATCGCGCGGCCGATCGGATGCTCGCTCGCCGCTTCGACGGCGCCTGCCAGCCGCAGGATCTCCTCGCGGCTCACTCCGTCGAGCGGCGCGACTTCCACGAGCTCGATGCTGCCTTCCGTCACCGTTCCGGTCTTGTCGAGGACCACCGTGTCGATACGGCGCGTCTGCTCGAGGACCTCCGGTCCTTTGATCAGAACCCCGAGCTGTGCACCCCGCCCGGTCCCGACCATGAGCGCAGTCGGCGTCGCCAAACCCAGCGCGCATGGGCACGCGATGATCAGCACGGCGACGGCGGCCGTGAATGCTGTCGAAGCCGAGCCGCCGAAGGCAAGCCAACCTGCGAGCGTCGCGACGGCGATCCCGATCACGATCGGAACGAAGACTGCCGAAACGCGGTCGGCCAGCCGCTGGATCGGAGCCTTGCCGGACTGCGCCGCCTCGACGAGCCTCGCGATCTGCGCCAACACGGTCTCGGAGCCCACCTTCGTCGCGCGTACGACCACGCGACCGTACGTGTTGACGGTCGCGCCCGCGACGTCGCTGCCGGGGCCGACCTCCACCGGCACCGACTCGCCCGTCAGGACGGACTGATCGACGGCCGAGTCCCCTTCGACGACCACGCCGTCCGTCGCGATCTTCTCGCCGGGCCGGACGACGAACAGGTCGCCCTGGTGCAGGTCGCTGATCGACACGACGACCTCGTCGCCGTCACGCAGGACGCGCGCCTCTCTCGCACCGAGCTCG
The DNA here is from genome assembly GCA_035262005.1 of Gaiellaceae bacterium. Classification (GTDB taxonomy): domain Bacteria; phylum Actinomycetota; class Thermoleophilia; order Gaiellales; family Gaiellaceae; genus 3-1-20CM-4-69-9. The sequence continues at coordinate 12,793 of DATFTK010000201.1, forward strand.
AGGAGCTTGCGAATCGCCTCGCCGGAGCGGCCCTTCGCGCGAGTCTCGAAGTAGCGGCCCAGCAGCACGAGCACGATGATCACGGCCGGGACCTCGAAGTACGTGTCGGCATCGAGCGAACCGACGAGGACAACCGTCGACCAGAACCACGCCGCAAGCGTGCCGATCGAGATCAGGGTGTCCATCGTCGCAGCGCCGTGACGAGCGTTCCGCAGCGCGGCGCGGTGGAACGAGCCGCCGGCCCAGAAGACGACCGGCGTCGACAACGCGAGCGCGACCCAACCCCAGCCGCTGAATTGCAGCGGCGGCACGAGCGCGAGGAGCGTCAGCGGCACCGTCAGGACGGTCGCGACCGCGAGTCGGCTCGTGAGGACGCCCAGCGCCTCGCCGTCGTGATGGCCTCCCGACTGCACTGCCTGATGGGCGCCGTAGCCGGCTGTCTCGACAGCCGCAATCAGTGTCTCCATCGCGACTGGCGACGCGGATCGCACTGTCGCCTGCTCGGTCGCGAAGTTGACGCTGGCCTCGACGCCCTCGAGCTTGTTCAGCTTCTTCTCGATGCGCGCCGCGCACGAAGCGCATGTCATGCCCTCGAGGTCGAGTCGCACTTCGGCCATCGCTAACCCGCCTCGTAGCCGGCCTCGGCGATCGCAGCACGCAGCCGCTGGTCGTCGAGCCCCGCACCGTGGACGGCGACGCGCTTCGTGTCGAGATTCACCTCGACCCCGTCAACGCCCTCGACCGCGGCAAGCTCTTCCCTGACGGCGCGCTCACAGTGCGCGCAGTGCATACCGGGCACCGAGTAGACGAACGGTTCGGCCATCGCCTGACATTCTATACCCCCTGGGGGTACGAGGCCAGCCGCGCGCCGCGCCAGGCTCAGACGAGCGGTCGGTCGATCAGGTACTGCCAGAATCTCTGCAGGAAGCTCATGCAGCGATTGTGGGCACCCTCCGAATCGCTGTCTCTACGGCCTGCCGTACTTTCCCGTGAGGCCGACCCGACAGGGGGTGCCGCTGCGGCCTTGCGGCGGGTTCACTCAGCGACGTTGAAGCTGAACATCATCCCGCTCTCGTGGTGCTCGGCAATGTGGCAGTGCGCCATCCAGCGGCCGGGGTTCGTGACGTCGAGCAGGATGTCGACGGTTTCGCCGGTGCGGACGAGCACCGTGTCCTTCCAGACGAGGTTTGGCTCGACGACGTCGTCGCGCGCGAGGATCAGGAACCGCCCGGCGCCGTGAACGTGAAACGGGTGCGGCATCGGGTGATCGGAGTCCATCTCGTTGACGAGGCGCAGCTTGACCTTGTCCCCGACGCGGAACGTCCAGTCGATCCGGGCATTCTCCGCGCCGGTCTCGACGTCGACGAGCTTCCAGCGCGTGTTGGCCGGGGTCGTGACCCGGTTGACCTCGACCATGTCGTCTTCCCACTCGATGCCCTGTGCCGTGTCGTGCGCATGTTCCGGCTCGCCGTGCCCGTGCCCGTGACCGTCGTGGCCGTGGTGGTGCGCATGGCCGTGTGCGCCCCCCGCTCCGGCCAGCCCTTCCGGCACCAGCTTCATGCCGCACTTCGGACAGCGGTCGGCCTTGGCGCTGGTGACCTTCGGATGCATCGGGCAGACGTACGTCGTCTCCTCTGCCGCCTGCGCAAGCAGCTTCATGCCGCACTTGGGGCAACTGCCCGGGTCGTCGCCCGAGATCTCCGGGTGCATCGGGCAGACATAGACGACGGGCACGCCCTCGGGAACGCCCATGTCCATCTCGGCCACGAATGACAGCGCCTTGTCCGGCAGCGCCTGCAGGAATCGCCCGATGCGCTCGCGCAGATCCGTCATGTCGCGATTGGTGCGCAGGTTTCCGAACGCCGACGGATCGGCCTGATCGTCGTGGACG
>DATFTK010000202.1:0-9806 GCA_035262005.1 Gaiellaceae bacterium
GTGGAGGCTGCGCTCAAGGCCATCGCCGAACCGAGACGGCGCGCGATCCTGAGCCTCGTCCGGGAGGACGAGCTCAGCGCCGGCGAGATCGCGTCCCATTTCGAGGTCACGCGGCCGGCAGTCTCCCAGCACTTGAACGTCTTGAAGGAGGCGGGGCTCGTGAGCGAGCGACGCAACGGCACCCGACGCCTCTACCGGGCCCGTCCCGAAGGGCTCGTCGAGCTGCGGGACTTCCTCAACGGCTTCTGGGACGTCCGGCTCGAGGCACTCAAACGCGAAGCCGAGAAGGAGGAACAGCAGACGGATGAACACCGCAACTGACACCGCTGTCTACGAGCGCACGATCGCGATCGACGCCGCCCCCGAGACAGTCTGGGAGTTCTTCGTCGACCCCGCGAAGGTGATGCGCTGGATGGGCATCGACGCCGAGCTCGATCCGCAGCCCGGCGGGATCTATCGACTCGATGTCATCTCCGGCAACACCGCACGCGGCGCGTTCGTCGAGGTTGACAAGCCACGCCGCCTCGTCTTCACCTGGGGCTGGGACCAGAACGACAACCTCCCGCCGGGCGCGTCGACGATCGAGGCGGAGCTGACCCCGGAAGGCACGGGGACGGTCCTCCGGTTCGTGCACCGCGACCTCTCGCCCGAGCAGGCTGCCTCACACCGCGTCGGGTGGGACCACTACCTCGAGCGGCTCGAGATCGCGGCTGCAGGCGGAGATCCCGGAGAGGACAGCTGGGTCAAGAACCCACCCTCGATGTAGGAGAATCGCCGCGTGAAGATCCGCGCGGCAGTGCTCGAAGCGTTCGACGCACCGCTCGAGGTGCAGGAGCTCGAGCTGGCGGAGCCGCAGGCAGGAGAGGTGCTTGTTCGCCTCACCGCCTGCGGCGTCTGCCACACCGATCTCTATACGGCTTCGGGCGCCGACCCGTCCGGCTACGCGCCGACGGTGCTCGGGCACGAGGGCGCCGGCGTGGTCGAGCGTGTCGGCGAGGGCGTCCGCGAGCTCGCGCCCGGGGACCACGTCGTCACGCTCTTCTCGCCGCAGTGCCGTGAGTGCATCCACTGCCGCGACCATCGCACGAACCTCTGCCTCGCCATCCGCGAGCAACAGAACCAGGGCTACCTGCCCGACGGCACGACGCGGCTGTCGCGCGACGGCGAGCCGATTCGCCACTTCATGGGGACGTCGACGTTCGCGGAGCGCACCGTCATGCCGGAGATCGCGCTCGCGAGGATCGACCCCGCCGCGCCGCTCGACCGCGCATGCCTGTTCGCCTGCGGATTGTCGACCGGCCTCGGCGCAGCCATCAACACCGCGAAGGTCGCGCCCGGCTCGACGTGCGTCGTCTTCGGAGCGGGGATGGTCGGTCTCGGCGCAGTCGCCGGCTGCCGGCTCCAGGACGCGGAGCGGATCGTTTGCATCGACCTGTCCCGTGAGCGGCTCGAGCTCGCACGCGCGCAGGGTGCGACACACACGATCGACGGCGGCCCCGAGGCGGTCCAGGAGATCCTCGACCTGACCGACGGCCTCGGCGCCGACTACACGTTCGAGGCGACCGGCAGCGTGGAGGTCATGCGCCAGGCCGTCGAGTCGGCGCGGATGGGTTGGGGGCTCGCAACCGTCTGCGGCGTGGCCGGCAAGGGTGAGACGCTCGACATCGTTCCGCGCTTTCTCATCACCGGCCGCCGCGTCGCCGGCTCCTCGTTCGGCGGCGTGAAGGGTCGCGACCAGGTGCCGCAGTTCGTCGACCGCTATCTCGCCGGGGAGATCGACGTCGATGCCTTCGTCTCGCACAAGCTGACGCTCGACGACGTCAACCGCGGCTTCGAGCTCATGGAAATGCAGGACGGGATCCGCAGCGTCATCGACTTTGCGTGACTTCCCGCTCCCCGGGTCGGCGGCGTCCGTCGTCGCCGTGCCGGCACCGGGGAGCGGCGTCGGCTGGTGGGCAGGCTCGTCGCATGCGGCGTTGGACGACGACGGCAGCTACCTGATCGCGTACCGCGTACGTGCGGGCGCACGGGGACGCGGCTCGAACGTCGTGGCGCGCTCCGACGACGGCGAGACGTTGACGACGGTCTGCACGATCGACCAGGAGCGCTTCGGCGCGCAGTCGCTCGAGAAGCCCTCGCTCGTTCGCACGGACGACGGCCGCTGGCGCCTCTACGTCTGTCCCGCGGCGCCCGCGCCGAGCAAGCACTGGTGGATCGCCGTCCTGGAAGCCGACGACCCGGCGCGTCTGGCCGACGGAGATGCGCGAACGGTCTTCCCGGGCGACGAGCGCACCGGCGTCAAGGATCCCTTTGTCCGCCGCACCTCCGACGGCGCGTGGGAAGCGTGGATCTGCTGCCACCCGCTCGACGTTGCGGACGAGGAGGACCGGATGACGACCGCGTACGCGACCAGCGGCGACGGGCTCGACTGGGAGTGGCACGGCACGGTGCTTGCGCCGCGCCCCGGCAGGTGGGACGCACGTGGCACGCGGCTGACGACCGTGCTGCCCGACGGTCGAGCCGCCTACGACGGCCGCGCAACCAGCGAGGAGAACTGGTTCGAGCGGATCGGGCTCGCGCGGCTGACCGGCGAGAGCCCGGGCGAGCTCGAGCAGACCAACGACGAGGCCGCGGTCGACGCGCGCTACCTCGACGTGCTGGCGCTGCCCGGCGGCGGCTACCGCATCTACTACGAGGCGCGGCTGCCGGACGAGAGCCACGAGCTCCGGACGGAGCTCGTCTCGCCGCGCTGACGCCTCTTCATCCGGTACATCGCGTCATCCGCCTCGCGGAGCAGGCCTCCTGCGTCACCGTCTGCACCGCAGACTGCGACGCCGAAGCTCGCTTCGAGCGGGAGCTCGTTCGCGATCCGCTGGGCCGCGGCCGCCGCGTCACGCTCGTCCGCCTCCGGCAGCAGAACCGCGAATTCGTCGCCGCCGATCCGGAACGCGTTGTCGCCGCTGCGGATCGTCGCGCGGAGCGTGTCGGCCACGCCCTGGAGCACGTCGTCCCCCGCCGCATGGCCACGGGTGTCGTTGACGCCCTTCAGTTCGTCCAGATCGAAGATGACGAGTGCGAGCGGTCGGTCGTACCGGCGGCTGCGGGCGACCTCCGCGTCGAGGTGCTGCACGAACGAGCGGCGGTTGAGGAGGTTCGTCAGCGGGTCGTGGTCGGCGAGGAAGCGCATCTGCTCGAATTGCTCCGCGGCGTACAGCGCCGTCGTCGCCTGGTTCGCGAAGACGCGCAGCGCCTGCAGACGCTCGGCGGACGGGACGAGCCGGTCCTCCGGATCCTCCGCCCAGATGAAGCCCAGCTCGTCCCCGCTGCGCTCGTAGAGCGGCACGAGCAACCAGTGGTGGTTCCAGGCATGCGGGCCCCGGCCGTTGCGCTGCGAGCTGTACTTGATCAGGTCGACGTCGATGCGCGCTCGCGCGGCGTCGCTGGGCACGAGATAGCAGCCTGACACTTCGAACGCCGGGTCGAAGAGGGCGCGGATCGGGTCGAACGGAATCGCGCGGAGGACCGCGGGATCGTCAGCGCTCCAGCCGCAGGACGCCCGAGAGCGGAGCAGCCCCGTCTCAGTGTCGACAAGTTCGATCGAGACCTTCTGGAATCCGAGCGCGGTGTGAATGCCGCGGCAGACCGTCTCGAGAATCGCCTGCGTCGACTGCGCAGCCGTGAGCGTCGACGACACCTCGAGCAACTGCTCGAGGCTTGCACGATGGCGGGCGGTCCGCTCGGTCTGCTGCGCGGTCTCGATCGCGATCGCCGCGTGCGCGGCCAGCGCGCACAGCACCTCGAGCTCAGCCTCGCTCGGGCGCCGTCCGGTCCGCGGTTCGCCGACGGAGAAGATCGCGAGCATCCGTCCGTCGGAGTCTTCGAGCGGGACGAACAGCTCGTCCTCCGGATGCCAGGCGTCCGGCTCGTCGGACGGCTCGATCTTGGGCACGTAGCGCGTGCCGACGTCCTCGCTCCAGTCGAACGAGCCGTGCGGGATCAGATAGGCGCCGCCGCGGCGGAACTCCTCCGTCAGCAGGTGCCGCCACGCGCTCCATTCATAGGTGCTGCCGAGCAGCGCGTTCCGCGCCTCCTTGCTGCCGTAGACGTCCGTGACGCAGAAGTCGTCGAACTCCGGCCGGTAGAGGTTGAGCACGACGGTCTTGAACTCGAGCGCCTCCGCGACCGTCCTCACGATTGCCGTCAGCGCGCTCTTGAGCTCCCGCTCACCGCGGACAGCACTCGTCACCTCGAGCAGCGCTTGCACGCTCGAGCCGCCGAAGGACTCTTTCTGGTGTTTCTGACCCCGAGGACCAGGTCGCCGCATGCTCAACTCCTTGAGTAGGAGAAGAATCGCGCCGCAGGCCTGTGGCGGACGTCCCTCGGGCGAGGGATTTCCACGCGTAGGATGGCACGATGTGCCGCAATATCCACACGCTCTTCAACTACGAACCGGCAGCGACCGAGCACGAAGTGCGAGACGCCGCCCAGCAGTACGTGCGCAAGATCAGCGGCTTCACGAAGCCGTCCAGGGCCAATGAGGAAGCGTTCACGCGTGCCGTCGACGACGTCGCGACCGCAACCCGACGGCTGATCGACGCCCTCGTGACGTCCGCTCCGCCCAGGGACCGCGAGATCGAGGCGGCCCGTGCGCGCGAACGTGCTGCTAAGAGATTCGCGACTGCCTGACCCCAAAGGGGCCAGGCAGTAGCGACAGGTACGCCGCTTCGCGGGAACGCGCGCGGGCGCGGCCCGCACGCTCTTTGCTGGCTGGCCTCTGTTCGCTTCCGTGCGGTGATCCGCGCGTTGGAAATACGGCGCGGCTCGGGTTCGTTGAGGCCGACCATGAACACACACACCGCAACAGATCACGAGTGGGCAGAGGTCCTCGCGACGCTGCCGCTCTTCGAAGGTGTCCGCAAACGCGAGCTCCGAAGGATCGCCGAAGACGCAGAGGTGAGCGAGTTCGCTCCCGGCGACATGGTCGTCGCCACGGGCGAGCGGTCGAACAGCTTCTACGTCATCCTCGGCGGCGAGGCCCTCCCGGCGTGGAAGCCGGCGGGAAGGTCGCTGCGAACAGGCGACTACTTCGGCGAGATCGGCCTGCTCGACGGCGAGCCTCGCTCGGGAAGCGTCGTTGCGACGAGCGACCTCCACGTCATGCGGATGTCACGCCGCGCGTTCGACGACGCACTCGAGCGGAACCCGTCGATCGCGCGACGGCTCCTCGTCGAGCTCGTCTCACGTGTGCGCAAGCTCGAACGCCAATGGGTGCGTAGGGTCTGACCCATCGGGTCAGACCCTCGCTACTGGACATTTCGGCGCGCGCGCAGTTCGCGTCCCGCGACGTACCGCTGTCCCTTTTGCGGGCAGCTCCTGCACGCGATGAGCGAGCACGTCGTGATCGCGCCAGAGGGCGACGTCGACCGGCGCCGGCACGCTCATCTCGAATGCGTGCAGCGCGAGCGCGCCGCCGGGCGGTTCCCGCTCTACGACGACGTCAGGTCAGGCGAACGCCGACGTTGGCTCGGTCTTCGAAGAGCGAAGCGATCGCGTTGACCGCCCAGACGATGAAGACGACGCCGACGTAGGTCCAGAACCCGTCGATCGAGAAGTTCGGCGCGATCCATTCGGCGAGCGCAACCATCGCGATGTTGATCAGGAGGTAGAAGAATCCGAGGGTCACGATGACCAGCGGCAACGTCAGGATCGTCAGCAAAGGCTTGAGAATCGCGTTGGCGATGCCGAGCACGGCCGACCCGATCAGATACGCCGCCCAGCCGTGGATCGAAACGCTGTCCCACAATGCGTTTGCGATCCAGAGTGCGAGCAGGTTGAGAGCCCACGCAATGAGAAGACGAGCGGCGAACGGCACGGAAAGAGTGTAGAACGGAATCGTGTTCGCGCGCGTGCACGTCCTGCAGGCGACCCCGGAGCAGTCCGAGGCAGGCCTCCAGATCTTCCGGGATCAACTCCAGCCCTGGCTGCGCGACGCCTCCGGCTACCGCGGGTTGATCCGGCTGGAGGACAAGGACAACGGCAAGACACTCGTCATCACCTTCTGGGCCGATGAGGCCGCGCTCGAGTCCAGCCAGGAAGCCGGTGAGCAGCTCGCTGAGCTCACGGCCGAGAACACCGGCGCGAAGAGGCTGGCGATCGAGTTGTACGAAGCAACGCTTTTCGACGTCTGAGATGACCGGCGAGTTCGTCCTCGGCGACGCGTTCGCGCGAGTGTTGACCGAGACGACGCAGGCGCTCGTCTGCGTCCTCGACAGCGGCGGCCGCATCCTCCTTTTCAACGACGCGTGCGAACGGGCGACGGGGTACGACCGGGAGGAGGTGCTTGGACGGGACGCCCGGGACTCCGTCATTCCGGCCGAAGAGGCCGAGGCGTTCAGCGACGTGCTCGCGTACATCTGGCGGACGGGCCTTTCGAGCCCGCAGGTCGGGCACTGGGCGACGAAGGAGGGCGGGCGGCGCCTGATCGCGTGGTCGAACAGGCTGATGCCGGCCGTCGACGCGAACGGAAGCTTCCTCGTCACGACCGGGATCGAGCTCACGGACAGCGCGGAGCAGCCCGAAGGCGCACTGACCGGCGACGTCGAGGCGAAGCTGGCCGAGGTCGGGCGGCTCGCGCAGGAGCAGCGTGCGTTACGACGGGTCGCCACCCTCGTCGCGTCCGAGGCGACACCTGAGCGAGTCTTCATGGCAGTTTCGGAAGAGACCGCGCGCGTGCTCCAGGTGAGCGCCTCGGCGGTCTTCCGCTATGAGGGCGACGACACGGCCACCGTCGTCGGACGCCACGACCGGGACGGTGTCGGCGTCTTCTCCGTCGGTGACCGGATCTTCGCCGACGAGAAGATGGCGATCGGTCGTGCGCGCGACACCGGCCTACCGGCCCGCATCGAGGACTATTCGGCGATCGACAGTGACGTCGCGCGGACGATGCAGGAGGTCGGCTACGGCTCGTCGGTCGCCGCCCCGGTCTTCGTCTCGGGCATCGCCTGGGGCGCGATCGCGATCGCGGCGCGAGACCCGCTCCCGGCCGACAGTGAAGCGCGACTGATGGGCTTCTGCGAGATCGTGTCGCTCGCCGTCGCGAGCGCACAGGCGCGTGAGGATCTGCAGTCGTCCCGCGCGCGCCTCGTCAAGACGGGAGACGAGCAGCGGCGCAAGTTCGAGCGAAACCTCCACGACGGCGCGCAACAGCGGCTCGTGTCGTTGGCGCTGACGCTCCGACTCGCACGCTCGAAGCTCGAGAAGGATCCGGATTCGGTGGAGCCGATTCTCGCCGGCGCCGCGAGCGAGCTCGACCTGGCGCTCGAGGAGCTGCGCGAGCTCGCGCGCGGCCTCCATCCCGCGGCGCTCACGGAGCAGGGCCTGGCGCCGGCGGTGCGCGCGCTCGGCGACCGGCTGCCGGTCGCGGTGGAGGTCGACAGCCTCGACGAGCGCCTGCCCGAGTATCTCGAGGCGACGGCCTACTACATCTGCTCGGAGGCGCTGACGAACGTCGCGAAGCACGCGTACGCAACGCACGCGCGGGTCTCGTTTCACCGTGAGCCCGGCGTGCTGCGCTTCGAGATCACCGACGACGGCCGCGGCGGCGCCGACGGACGAGGCTCCGGGATCCTCGGCCTGCGCGACCGGGCCGAGTCGGCAGGAGGCACCCTCTTCGTCATCAGCCCGCCCGGCAAGGGCACGGTCGTGACGGCGACGCTGCCGATCGGCGGCTAGGCCGGCCGAATGCTCTGCTTGAAGTGGAAGACGTTCTGCGGGTCGTAGCGCCGCTTCACCTGTCGTAGCCGCGGCAGGTTCGACCCGTAATACGCGTGCGGCCACGTCGCCAGGTCGGGGTCGATGTAGTTCTGGTACGCGAACGTCGACACGAACGGACGCATCGCGGCGTGGCAGCGGCGCAGCCACGCGACGTTCGGGGCCGCCACCGTGCCCGCCGTCCAGTACGCGAGGTACTGCAGCGAGAAGAGCGCGTCGCGGTGGACGAAGGCGGTCTTCGCCTGTGCCACGCGGTTGATTGCGCCGCCCCAAGAGTCGAGCAGGACGACGCCGGAGCCGGTCCCCGAGGTCCGCTTCGCCTCGATCTGGCTCAGCAGCGCGTCGATCCCGGCGGACGACAGCGTCGCGCTGCAGATGCTGGACTTCGCGGCGAACGTCGCGCGGCCGCTCCCTCCTCCGGCGAAGTAGTGGACGGCCCCGAGGAACGTCCGCGGGGTCGTCGTGTAGCGCGTCGGGTTGCCGGTGTTTGCCAGCGGCGCCAGCAGCGAGCGCAGCGCTGCCTCCGAGCCGAAGAACTGCCCGGCGGACGTGATCGCCGCGCCGCCTCCCGCGACGGCGCTGACGTTCAGGACGGAGGCGAGCTCGTCCGGCGCATGCGGTGTGAGCTGCTGCCAGGCCTGCACGACCTTCTTCGCGTCCGACCACGGCCATTCGAGCGAGTAGGTCGTCACGTCGCCGGCGGGATGCGTGCGGAAGACGAAACGGGTGACGATGCCGAAGTTGCCCCCGCCGCCCCCGCGCAGCGCCCAGAACAGATCCTGGTGCTGGTGGGCATTCGCCACGGCGACGCTGCCGTCCGCGAGCACGACCGTCGCCTCGAGCAGGTTGTCGCACGTCAGGCCGAACTTTCGACCGGAGAGCCCGATCCCGCCGCCCTGGGTCAGTCCACCGATGCCGACAGTCGGGCACGACCCGCCGGGGATCATGCGGCCGCGCGCTGCCAGCGCCGTGTAGACGTCGAGCAGGTGCGCCCCGGCGCCGACGGCGGCGCGTCCGTCGGCGGTGACGGAGATCGCGTGCAGGCGCGAGACGTCGACGATGACGCCCGAGGTCGTCGAGTAGCCGCCGTAGCTATGGCCGCCCGAGCGCGGCGCGATCCGCACGCCGTGCCTGCGCGCCCAGCGCAGGGTCTTCTGCACGTCCGCCAGCGACTCGCAGTAGGCGATCGCCTGCGGCTTCACGCCGTCGAAGCGTGTGTCGTACAGCACGCGGGCCGCGTTGTACCCCGGCGCGCCCCGCTGAACGACGTCCCCGCGAATCGAGCGGTCGAGCTCGCGGAAGCTGCCGCTCGGTGGTGCGGCCGCAGCCTCCAGCCTGTCGGCGAACGGCACGGCGCCGAAGGCGAGCGCGGCGCCTCGCGCGAGCAGCTGACGACGTGTTAGCTCGGACATGCGTTCCTCGGTTCCGAGCGGAATGGTGCCTGCTAGCGGCGGACGCCCATCGTCATCGTCGCGACGTACACGCCGGCGGCGTTCCGGTTCACCTTCAACAGCGAGCGGGCCCCGCCGCTGCGAAAGATCATGTCGTCGGCGTTGCGGGTCGTCCGATCCGGTCGGGACGAATACGGCGCGCGCTTGTAGACCTTGTCCGTCAGCGCGTCCGAGAAGTACAGCTGGCCGGTGTGCACGACGTTGCCGCCGACGTGCACCTTGACGTGGATGTGCACCGTGCGCCCCTGGTACCAGCCGGGATAGACGGTTCGGAACTCTGCGAGCCCTCGACCGTTCGTGCGCTGGATGCCACGCATGAACGTCCTGCTCGACGCGCCGGAGCCGAAGCCCGAGTAGGCACCGGCCGCATCCGCGTGCCAGACGTCGACAGCGGCGTTCTTGATCGGGCGGCAGGAGGCGGCGTCGACCACGGTGGTGCGCAAGAGCATGGGCGCGCCGGGATGGCCGTCGGTGATGTTCCGCCGCAGCTTCTCACCGGCGATGTAGTACGGGCCTTCCGTCTGCTCGGGCGTGAGGATGCACGAGAGCGATTCGGCCTCGGAGCCGCGCGGCCGCTCGAGGCCG
>DATFTK010000203.1:0-5885 GCA_035262005.1 Gaiellaceae bacterium
CCCTGCTCCCGTGGCATCCGGCCAACCGAGACGCCGACGGGAAGCTGCTTGCCTGGTACCACCCGGAGGCCGGGCTCGGGTACGACCAGGTGCTGCGCCTCGGCTGGAGCTTCCTTGAGCGGCGCGCGCGCAGCGTCTACCTCCGCTATGCCGTGTTCGACGGCGGGAGCCTGCACGGCGCGTACTGGCAGCACAACCCCGCGTTTCTGAACGCCGCGTTCGTCGACTCGGCGATCGCGTGGTACCCGTACTCGGGCGACCGCCGCGCGATCGCGACCGTGCGCCGAATGCTCGACTACCAGCTCGCGCATGGGACGACGCCACGCAGCTGGTCGTGGCCCGGCGTGCCGTTCGCCACGAGCTGCGCCGGTGACCGAGCCTACGGCCGCTGCCTCGCCGGGTTGCCGCGGCGGTTCTATGGCGGCACCGAGCCGGACAAGATCGGCCTCCTCGGTCACGGCTATCTCCTCTTCTACGAGCTCACCGGAGAGCGGCGCTACCTGCGGGCTGCGCTTTCCGCCGCGAACGCCCTCGCACGTCACGTGCGTGCCGGCGACACGACGCACTCGCCGTGGCCGTTCCGTGTGAACGCACGCACCGGCCGCGTGCTCGATCGCGCCGAGTTCGGCGGCGCCGTCGTCGGCCCGCTGCAGCTGCTCGACGACCTGATCGCGCTCTGCCTCGGCAACACGGACGCGTATCGCCGGGCGCAGAACCTCGCCTGGACCTGGCTGGAGGAAGACCAGGTCGAGACGAACCGGTGGAGCGGCTTCTACGAGGACGTCCCCTACAACCCGGCGAGCCGGAATCAGGCGGTGCCGACGCTGACGGCGCTCTACCTGCTCCGCGACCCCGTGCGCGATCCCCTCTGGCAGCGGCACGCAACGCGACTCCTCGACTACGTGCGGTCGCATTTCGGCCGCGGCCCGTTTGCGGGCGCCTGGGCGATCGACGAGCAGCGTGCGCCAGGGAAGCCCGGGTGCTGCTCCCCGGTCGGGCTCGGCAGCACGACGTCGCGGTGGGCCGTTGCCAACGCCGCGCTCTACGCGCGCACCGGCGACGCGCGCACCCGAGAGCTGGCAGTGCGCTCACTCAACTACGCGACGTACTTCGCCGACCGTCGAGGACGCGTGTCGTGCTGCGGCCGCCGCCCGCAGAACACCTACTGGTTCAGCGACGGCTACGCCGACTACCTGCGGAGCTTCAACTGGGCGATGGCGCTGCTTCCCGAGCTAGCGCCGAAGCGGCAGAACCACCTGCTCGGCTCCAGCTCGGTCGTGCGGTCCGTCTCCTATGCGCGCAACCGCGTCTCGTACTCGACCTACGCGGACTCGGCTCACGAGGTCCTGAGGCTGAGGTTCCGGCCGGCCACCGTCACCGGCGGCGAAATGACGGTCGAGCCCGCAGGCGGCGGCGACTACGTCGTGCGCGTCCAGCACGACCACGCGCACAGCATTACCGTCGCCGGGAGCTAACCTCTGACCATGGAGCCGCAGGAAGACTCCTGGGAAAACGCCGGTTGGCAGCACGGCGAGCCGAGCCGCGAGGAGGTCCTGCAGCTCGCGCGCAGGCTTGCGGCCCAGCGCGAACGACAGCGCAGCGACGACCTCGTCGAGTTGGATGACCTGAAGCGCGCGCTCCGCGAGCGCGCCGCCGACGTGGCGCGGCGTGAGCTCGAGGTCGAGCGCCGCACGCGGGAGCTCGACGAGCAGGAGGCGCCCAGGCGGACCCTCCGCTTTCGGCGGGCCGAGAAGCCGGTCGTCGACGAAGACAGGGCGTACGCCGAAGAGCTGCTCGCGCGGCGCGAGGCCGAGGTCGAAGAGCGCACGCGGACGCTCCGCTCGCAGGAGCAAGCGCTCGCAGAGCGCGAGGCGGCGCTGCTGGCGCGGCAGCTCCGGCTCGAGGACGCCGAGCCCGCGCTCGCCGCACGCGAGCAGCGCGTGGACGAGCTCGAGCCGAAGCTCGAGGGCCTGGACGCGAGAGAAGGTGAGGCCGCACGGCGCGCGACGGCGGCAACGGAGGCGGAGCGTGAGGTCGCAGCCGCCCGCGAAGCGATGGGCGTGCAACAGCGCGAGCTCGACGAGCGCGAGCGTTCGCTCTCGGCACGGGAATCGCAGGTCTACGAGAACGACGAGCAGGCTCGCGCCGTCAGCGAACAGGAGAGGCAGCTCGCTACACGAGAACGGGAGCTGCGCGACCACGAGACCGAGCTAGTCCGCCTCCAGGCCGGCCTCGCTGCCCAGCAGGAGAGCATCCGGCGCCGCGAGCGTTCGGTCGAAGACGCGGAGCGCACGCTCGCTCGCGAGACCGTCGCACCGGCGACGGCGCATCTGAGCTTCAGCGAGGGGTTGGATGCGCTGACGGGCTCGCGCCTGCGCCGCGACTGACGAGCACGCGCGCACAGACGTCGACGACGCGCGGGTCGAACTGCGTCCCGGCGGACTCGCGCAGCCGCCGCAATGCCTCCTCCGCCGGGAGCCGCTTGCGGTACGGCCGGTCGGTCGTCATGGCGTGGTACGCGTCGCAGACGAGGATGATCCGCGACTCGATCGGGATGTCGTCGCCGGCGAGCCGGTCCGGGTAGCCGTCGCCGTCGAAGCGTTCGTGGCAGTGCCGCACGATCGGCCGCACCTCTTCGAGCCGGTCGATCGGCGCGATGATCTTCTCGCCCAACTCGGGATGTGTCTCGACGACCTTCCGTTCCGCGGGCGTCAGCGGCCCCGGCTTCGACAGGATCGTCTCGGGGATGCCGATCTTCCCGATGTCGTGGAAGAGCGCCCCGAGCTCGAGCCGCTTCAGCGACGCGCCTTCGAGGCCGAGCTCCTGGCCGACCTTCAACGCGAGGTCGGTGATCCAGCGCGCGTGCGAGGACGTGTACTCGTCGTTGGCCTCGAGCGCGTTCGCGAGCGCCTCGACGGTCTCCAGGAACGTGCGCTCGAGCGTGTCGAAGCTGCCAGCGTTCGTCAGCGCGAGCCTCGACTGGTGGGCGATGCCCGCGAGCAGTAGGAGCTGGCGCTCGCCGAACTCCCCGTCCTCGGGCGGCGCGACGACGATGCAGCCGAGGCGGCCGCCGTCGAGCGTGAGCGGCGCGACGACAGCCCCGAAGTCGTCCGCCATGAACGGCTCGCCTCCGAGCTCGTAGGGGAACGCGATCCGGGCCAGCCGCTCCTGGTCGAGCTCGGCATAGCCGTACGTCGCGCGCAGGCGGATCTCTCCGCCGACCGTGTCCTGCCACCACACCGACGCGCGGGGCGAGCCGAGCGTCGTCGCCGACAGCTCCACGATCCGGTCGACGACGGCGTCCATTCCCTCGGCGCTCGACAGCTGGCGGCTGAACTCGAGCAGCGCCGTCGCCCGCTCGGCCTCGCGGCGCGCAGCCTCGTAGAGGCTCGCGTTCTCCAGCGCGACCGCAGCGTGGCCGGCAAGCACCTCGAGCAGGCGCACGTCGTCCTCGTCGAACTGGTTCAGACCGAGCTTGGAGATGACGATCACGCCGATCACGCGCGTACCGAACGTGAGCGGCACGACGACCTGCGACTCGTCGATCGAGTCGGTTCCGGGCAGGATGCGCGCGAATTCGCAGTTCGCGGCGTCGCCGATCAGCAGCGACTCACCGGTCTGCGCGACGCGTCCGGTGATGCCCTCGCCGACCCTGCACGCGAGGATCTCGAGCGGCTCGCTCGTCTCACTCGTGAACTGACCGACGAACGCGATCGGGATCACATCGTCGCTCTCCACGAGCGACACGCGGCAGTTGTGGTAGTCGATCAGCGCCCGTAGCTCGGTCGCGATGACTGTGCCGATCCGCTTCACGTCGTTGAGGCGGTTCAGCTTGCCGCCCAGGCTCTGCAGCATCTTCATGTGCGCGACCGAGCGCACGTCGCGCGCCGACGGCGTCGGCTCGCCCGACGGCCGTTCC
Source organism: Gaiellaceae bacterium (assembly GCA_035262005.1). GTDB lineage: Bacteria > Actinomycetota > Thermoleophilia > Gaiellales > Gaiellaceae > 3-1-20CM-4-69-9. The sequence continues at coordinate 3,920 of DATFTK010000203.1, forward strand.
ATGGCGCTGTCCTCGTAGAGGACGATCTGGTTCTTTCCCCGCGCCTTGGCGCTCATCATCGCCGCCTCCGCGCATGCGATCAGTTCGCGCGGGTTCATCGCGTGCTCCGGGCCGCGCGCGAGCCCGACGGAGATCGTGATGCGACCGGCGGGGTCGAAGTCGGTCGACTCGACCCGGTCGACTACGCGATGCGCGAGGTTCTCCGCGTTCTGCGGAGAGCGTGACGAGATCACAATCGCGAACTCCTCACCGCCGAGGCGGTAGACGGCGTCCGACGAACGGACGGAGTCCTTCAAGGTCTCGGCGAGGCCGCGCAGGATCTCGTCGCCGGCCCCGTGCCCGTAGATGTCGTTGACCCGCTTGAAGTCGTCGATGTCGAGCATCAGCACCGAGACCGCCTCGTGCGCGCGGCTCGCGTGGGCAAGTGCCCGGCGCAGCCGCTCGTGGAACGCTCGGTGGTTGTACAGCCCCGTCAGGGAGTCGGTCATCGCCTGCTGCTCGAGCCGTGCACGAATCTGCGCGTTGTCGAGCGCGAGCGCCGCTGCGTCCCCGAAGCGCTGCGCGAGTTCGAACTCGTCGTCGTCGAACGACGCGTCCTCGCCGAGGCGATAGATGTTGAGCGCGCCCTTGACCGAGTCGCGCGCGATCAGCGGGATGGTGACCATCGCCTCCGGCTCGTTCTCCGGGGTGCCTGGCACCGTCGCGACGCGTGGGTCGAGATGCGCCTGGTTCACACGGGCCGCCTTGCGGTGCTCGACGCCCCAGCCGGTCAGGCCGACGCCGAACGGACACTTGTCCGCGAGGATCTTGTCGGCCCACTTGTCGCGCGCCCACACCGGGATCAGCTGGCGGCGCGGCTCGTCGGCTTCGTAGATCGTCAGCGAGTCGTGCGGGATGAGATCCGCGAGCGCGTCTGCGATGCGATCGAGCAGCGCGTCCAGGCTCTGCTCTCCGAGCACGTCGTGGAAGACGTCCGCGAGACGGCGGTACGACTCGACGACCGAGTCATGCGACCGCGACTCCTCGGGCTCGGGAATGAGCCGAAGTGGCAGCGCATGGTCGCTCATCGACAGAGCTCGATTGTTTGGTGCAGCCGCAGCGATGGCCCCCTTTGACGAACCGACACACAGCAAAGCGAGGCTTCAAGGCGGCGGAATCCCCCGGTTGAGGGGTTCCCGAAGCGGGGAGAGGAATCGGGCATGAGTGCGGCCGAGTTCCTGCCCGAGCGGCTGACGCTGTCGGCGTTGCGTGAGGCCGCCTCCGGCTGCCGTGGCTGCCGGCTGTGGGAGGTCGGAACGCAGACGGTCTTCGGGGAAGGGGCGGTCGACGCGGGGGCGATGTTCGTGGGCGAGCAACCGGGCGACCACGAGGATCGGACGGGCAGGCCGTTCGTCGGCCCCGCCGGCCGCGTCTTCGACGAGGCGCTCGCAGAGGCGGGCATCGACCGGGCCTCCGTCTACGTCACCAATGCGGTCAAGCACTTCAAGTGGCAGGCACGGGGGAAGCGCCGCATCCACCAGAAGCCGAACTGGACGGAGATGACCGCCTGCCGCCCGTGGCTCGAGGCGGAGCTCGAGGTCGTCAAGCCGCGCGTGCTCGTTCTGCTCGGAGCGACCGCCGCGCAGACGCTGCTCGGCCGTCAGTTTCGCGTCACACAGCACCGGGGCGAGCTCCTCCCGTCCGAGCTGGCGGAGGCCGTCACCGCGACGGTGCATCCCTCGTCGATCCTCCGCGACGAGCCCGACGAACGCGACACCAACTTCGCCGCGTTCGTGAGCGACCTGCGTGTCGTCGCAGGCTTGCTCTAGCTCGCGGGCGTCTCTTCCGCTTCGGCGGCCTGGGCGCCCTCGGCTTCGCGCGCGCGCTGTGCGAGATCCTGGTTCAGATCCTCAGGATCGTTGTCCGTCTCCTCCCACGACGGGTGCGGCTGCGGCGCCGCGAAGAAGTCGCGCAGTGCGTACGCGAC
>DATFTK010000204.1:0-9943 GCA_035262005.1 Gaiellaceae bacterium
CGGGACTTTCGCGATGCGGAGGTGATCGTCGCCGACGACGGCTCGCGCGATTGCACCGCGGACGTCGCGGAGGCAGCGGGTGCGATCGTCCTGCGCCTGCCGCGCCGTGGGAAGGGCCAGGCGCTCTCGGCGGCCGAGCGAGCGGCGCCGCCCGGGCGTCTGCTGCTCTGCGACGCCGACCTTGCCGGCGACCTGACTCGGCTCGGCAGCGGCGGCGGCGACCTGACCGTGGCTGCCTTCGCCGAGCGCGTCGGCGGTGGCTTCGGGATCGCGAAGCGCGTCGCGCGCGGGCTGATCGAGCTGCTCGGTGGCGTCGAGGCCCGCGAACCGCTCTCGGGTCAGCGGTCGCTCTCGCCGTCCGGCCGTGCCGCCTGCTTCCCGGTCGCCGCCGGCTTCGGCTGCGAGGTGCGGATGACCATCGACGCGGCGCGGGCGGGGCTCCAGTTCAAGGAGATCGAGCTGCCCCTCCGCCATCGAGCGACGGGGCGCGATCTTCGCGGGTTCCTGCACCGAGGGCGCCAGCTCCGCGACATCGTCTACGGGTGCGGTCCGCAGGGCGTCAACTTCCGCGGCCTCAGGTTGCCGCTCGTCGGCTGGAAGGTCGGCGTCCTCAATGGTCCGACGGTCGCCGCGATCGCAGCGGTCGGGCTCGTGGACGACATCTGGAGCGGCCCGGAGCGAGGTTTCCGCGCCCACCTGCGCAGCGGCCGCACGACGGGGGTGCTCAAGCTCGTCGGCATCCCGGCGATCGGGCTGCTCGCCACCCGCCGGGTCTCCGGAGCGCTGCTCGTCGGCCTCGCGGCGAACGCACTCAACCAGCTCGACACGCGTCCCGGCCGTGCGCTGAAGGCCTACCTCGCTGCTGCAGCCGTCGTCGACGCGCCGCTCGGGATCGCCGTCCTGCTGCTTCCATACGATCTGCGCGAAATGTCGATGCTCGGGGACGCCGGATCGAATGCGCTGGGCGGGCTGCTAGGCTTGAAGTCCGTGGAGCGATTCACGGAACGAGGCCGATGGGTCGCGATCGGCGCCCTCGCAGGCCTCACCCTCCTCGGCGAGCGAACGTCGATCGGCGCCTGGATCGACCGCACGCCCGGCATCTCCTGGATCGACCGGCTGGGTCGCGCATGAGCTCAGCCGAGCGTCCGACGAAGTACGTCTTCGTCACGGGCGGCGTCGTCTCGGCTCTCGGCAAGGGAATCGTCGCCGGTTCGCTCGGGCGCCTGTTGAAGGCGCGCGGGCTGCGCGTCCAGGCGCAGAAGTTCGATCCGTACCTGAACGTCGACCCCGGCACGATGAGCCCGTTCCAGCACGGCGAGGTGTTCGTGACGGAGGACGGCGCCGAGACCGATCTCGACATCGGGCACTACGAGCGATTCATCGACGAGAACCTGACGCGCGCAGCGAGCCACACGGCCGGCGCGATCTGGGACGCGGTGCTGCGCAAGGAACGGAAGGGCGAGTTCCTCGGCGCGACGGTGCAGGTGATCCCGCACATCACGAACGAGATCAAGTCGCGCATCCGCGCGAGCGCCGTGTCGACGCCGACTGACGTGGTGATCAGCGAGATCGGCGGCACTGTTGGCGACATCGAGTCGCTCCCCTTTCTCGAGGCGATCCGGCAGTTCCGCCGCGAGGTCGGCGCCGAGAACGTCCTCTACCTGCACGTCACGCTCGTGCCGTTCATCGAGGCGGCCGGCGAGCTGAAGACGAAGCCGACGCAGCACTCGGTCAACGAGCTGCGGCGCATCGGTATCCACCCCGACATCGTCGTCTGCCGCTCGCACGAGGAGCTGTCAGTGGACATCCGCGAGAAGATCGCGCTGTTCGCCGACGTCGACGAGGAAGCCGTCGTCGCCAGCCCTGACGTCCCCGACGTGTACCTCGTGCCGTCACGGCTGAAGGCGGAAGGGCTCGACCGGCTCGTCTGCGAGAAGCTCGGGCTGCCGCTCGGCGAGGCGCAGCTCGGCGAGTGGCTCGACATCACCGAGCGGCTGCAGCAGGCGACGGAGGAGATCGAGGTCGCGCTGGTGGGCAAGTACGTCAAGCTGCAGGACGCCTACCTGTCCGTGCACGAGGCGCTCAAGCACGCGGGAGCGCACCACGGCTGCCGAGTACGAGTGCGGTGGGTCGACGCCGAGAACATGTCGTTCGAGCAGGCGGCTGCGCTGCTCGAGCCGATGGACGGCGTGATCGTCCCGGGCGGGTTCGGCTCGCGCGGCTGGGAGGGAAAGCTGCTCGCGTGCCGCGTCGCGCGTGAGCGCGACATTCCGTACCTCGGCCTGTGCCTGGGGATGCACGTGGTCGTGTCCGAGTACGCGCGCAACGTGCTCGGTCTCGACGGTGCGAACTCGACGGAGATGGACCCGGAGACGCCGCATCCGGTGATCGACCTGCTGCCCGAGCAGAAGGAGATCGAGGATCTCGGCGGGACGATGCGCCTCGGCGCGCAGGCGGTCGAGCTGGCCGACGGAACGCGCGCGCAGGAGGCGTACGGCGAGCCGGTCATCCACGAGCGGCACCGTCACCGCTACGAGGTGAACAACCACTATCGGCCTGCGCTCGTCGATGCCGGGCTCGTCGTGTCGGGGACGTTCCAGGCCGGGCGCCTCGTCGAGGTCGTCGAGCTGCCCGATCACCCGTGGTTCGTCGCGAGCCAGTTCCATCCGGAGTTCAAGTCCCGGCCGACGCGGCCCGCGCCGCTGTTCCGAGAGTTCGTCGGGGCGGCGCTCGTGCGCGCGCGCGAGCGCAACGCCGTCGGCGCAGCAACCGCGTAAGCCTCGAGCGAGCTTCTAGACTCGCCCAATGCCTTCCGAGGTCGTCGACCTGTTCACCGAGCTCGCCGCGATCGCCAGCCCGCCCGGCGAGGAACGTCCGGTCGCCGACGCGGTCGCGCGCTACCTGCGCGACCTCGGCCTGACGGTCGACGAGGACGACGCCGGCGCGACCGTCGGGTCGAACATCGGCAATCTGTACTGCCGCGTCGAGCCGAGCGGCAACGGTGCTGGCACGCCGATCTTCCTCTGCGCACACCTCGACACGGTGCCGCCGACTGGCCCGCTGCAGCCGGTGATCGAAGACGGTGTCGTGCGCAACGCCGGCGGCACGATCCTCGGCGCCGACGACAAGTCCGCCGTCGCCGCGATGCTCGAGGGAACGCGCCGCGTGCTCGCCGAGAACCGCCCGCACGCAGGGATCGAGCTGCTGTTCACTCCGAAGGAGGAGGTCGGGCTGCTCGGCGCCGCGGCGTTCGACCATACGCGCCTCCACGCCCGCGTGGGGTACGTCTACGACCAGGCGGCGCCGATCGGTGACGTCATCCTCGGCGCCCCGTTCTCGCAGGCGCTCGAGGTGCGTTTCCACGGCCGCGCAGCCCACTCGGGCATGTACCCGGAGGAAGGGCGCTCTGCGATCGCAGCCGCGGCACGCGCGATCTCCGACCTCCGGCTCGGCCGAGTCGACGAGGAGACGACGGCGAACATCGGGCTCATCCACGGAGGGAGCGCCCCGAACATCGTCCCAGAGTGGTGCGTGCTCAGCGCCGAGGCACGCTCGCACGACGAGCGGAAGCTCGGTGAGCTCGTCCAGGAGATGATCGACGCGTTCGCGTTCGCTGCCGGGCTCGAGGACTGCGAGCTCGAGACGAAGGTCTCGAAGAGCTACAAGGGCTACCGCTTCAAGCCCGACGACGAGGTGGTTCGGATCGCGGGCGCGGCCCTCGAGCGCTCCGGCTACACGCCGACCTACGGGCTCAGCGGGGGCGCCGCCGACGCGAACGTCTTCAACGAGCGCGGGCTCGCTTGCCTGAACCTCGCGAACGGGATGCAGGACATCCACACCCCGGACGAGCGGATCACGGTCGACGATCTCGAGGGGATGGTCGAGGTGACGCTCGCACTCGTCGATGTCGCCCGCGATGCTGACGCTTAAGCGCGGGCGCGTCAGCGCCGTGGTGTCGCGTGCCGACGGTCTCGCACGGCTGGAGGTCGACGGTTTGCCGTGCATCGCCTACCCGCGGCTCACCGGCCCGGTCGTGCTCGGAGACGACGTGCTCGTGAACGTGCAGGCGCGGGAGCTCGAGCTCGGGTCGGGCGGCTTCGATGTCCTCTACGCGAACATGACGCGCGGCCTCGACCTCGCGGTCGAGAGCGGGGCGCACGTGGTGAAACTGCCGTACACGCCGGTGCAGGCCGCGGCGCTCCACGCCGAGGAGGGCCGCGAGCTTCCCGAGACGCTCGCCGGGCTGCCTGTCGTCTGCTGCTCGCTGCACAGCCAGGTGGCGCCGGTCTGCGCTGGGATCGGCTCGGGTAGACGTGTCGCCTACGTCCAGTTCCCCGGTGGCGGGCTGCCCGTCTCGTTGTCGGACACCCTGCGTGTGCTGCGGGCGCGCGGCCTGCTCGAGACGACCGTCGCCGTCGACGCCTGCTTCGACGGCGACGTGCAGTGCGTGTCGGTCGCGTCGGCGCTGCTGTGGTGCGCCGCGGAGGGATTCGACGTGGTCGTCTGCGCGATCGGTCCCGGCGTCGTCGGGACCGGCTCCAGCTTTGGGCACGGCGGCGTCGCGGCCGCGTGGGCCGCGCTCGCGGCACGGGCGCTGGGCGGCGAGCCGATCCTCGCGGTGCGCGCGTCGCAGGCCGATCCGCGTCAGCGGCACCGGGGCATCTCGCATCACTCGCGCGACGTCCTCCGGCTGGCGGGCGGCGTGACGGCGGCCTGGCCGCGCGGCTTCGACCCGCCGGACGGCGTCGAGGTGCGCCTCGTCGACGTCGACGGCTGGGAGGACGCCTGCGACGACCTGCCGTTGTCACACATGGGCCGCGGGCCCGGAGACGACCCGCTCTTCTTCGCCGCCGCGTTCGCGGCCGGGCGCGCGACATGATGGAGGAGCGCCGGCTCGGACCGGTCGTCGGTCTCGGCACCTGGAACACGTTCGGCGGCGACGCGAAGACCGCAGGCACGGTCGTCAGCGGCGCACTCGCCGCAGGCTGCCGCGTCTTCGACTCGTCCCCGATGTACGGCGGCGCGGAGGCGTCGCTCGGCGACGCGCTCGCGGACCGTCGAACGGGGGTGACGGTCGCAACGAAGATCTGGGCCCGCGACGCCGCGGAGGGCCGCGAGCAGTACAGCCGTCAAGTGGAGTGGTTCGGGCGGGTCGAGATCGAGCAGATCCACAACCTTGCGGCGTGGCAGGCGCAGCTCGAGTGGCTCGAGCGGGAACGCGACGAGGGCCGCGTCGACCGGCTCGGTGTCACGCACTATTCGCCGCAGGCCTTCGCCGAGGTTGCGGAGGCGCTGCGGACGCGGCGCTTCGACGTCGTGCAGCTGCCGCTCAACCCCCGCGAACGCGAGTCCGAGCGCGAGCTGCTGCCGCTTGCGGCTGCACTCGGCGTCGCCGTGATCGTGATGCGGCCGCTCGCCGAAGGAGCGCTCGTCACGAGCTCGCCGCCGCAGTCGGTGCTCGACGAGCTGGAGGTCGAGACATGGGCACAGGCGCTGCTGAAGTGGGCACTCTCCGACGAGCGTGTCGATGTCGTCATTCCGGGGACACGGAGCGCCGGCCGGGCTGCCTCGAACGCCGCCGCCGGCGAGCCGCCGTGGTTCGACGCCGAGCAGCGGCAGCTGGTGGAGCGGTACGCGACATGAAGCCCGACTCGTCCCGCACCGTCTACGACGGGAAGCTGTTCGACGTCACCGTCGAGCGCTGGGGCGAGCACGAGCGCGAGATCGTCGATCATCGGGGCGCCGTCGCGATCGTCGCCGTCGACACCGGCGGCAACATTGCACTTGTCCGGCAGCGGCGCGAAGCCGTCCGCGAGTACCTGCTCGAGCTTCCTGCCGGCACGCTCGAGACAGGGGAGTCGCCGTTGGACGGTGCGCGGCGTGAGCTCGAGGAGGAGACCGGGCTGGCGGGTGGCAGCTGGCGCGAGCTCGGCGTCTTCTACACGACGCCGGGCTTCTGCCGAGAGCGGATGTACCTCTTCGTCGCCGAGGTTGTCGAGGCGGGCGACGCGAGGCCCGAGGACGACGAGGAGCTCGAGCTCGTGCACTGGGGCGTCGGGGAGATCGCCGCGCGTATCGGCGAGCTCGAGGACGCCAAGTCGATCGCGGGGCTGCTGCTGTACCTATCGCACGAGGTAGGGTGACCCGCCGTGAAGATCGGCGTCGCCAAAGAGATCAAGACCGACGAGTACCGCGTCGCGCTGACGCCCGCCGGCGCGCGAGAGCTGATCCAGCACGGCCACGACGTGGTCGTGGAGAGCGGCGCAGGGGCCGGCAGCGCGTTCTCCGACGCCGCGTACGAGGCAGCTGGCGCGCGGATCGCGAGTGTCGACGACGTCTGGGCGGACGCCGAGCTGCTGCTCAAGGTGAAGGAGCCGATCGCGCCCGAGTACGAGCAGCTCCGCGAGGGCCTCGTCCTCTTCACGTACCTGCACATCGCCGCAGACGAGCCGCTCACCCGTGCGCTCGTCGACAGCGGCATCGCGGCAGTCGCTTACGAGACCGTCGAGACGAACAACGGCGCGCTCCCGCTGCTCGCGCCGATGAGCGAGGTCGCCGGGCGGCTCGCGGCCCAGGCCGGCGCCTACTTCCTCGAAAAGCCCCTCGGCGGCCGCGGTCTGCTGCTCGGCGGCGTGCCGGGCGTCGCGCCCGGCAGAGTTGTCGTCATCGGCGGCGGGATGGTCGGCTACAACGCCGCGGTGATCGCGATCGGGCTCGGCGCGAACGTCACGATCCTCGAGCGCTCGCTCGACCGGATGCGCCATCTCGAAGAGGTGTTGTCCGGACGTGTCAGCCTCGTGATGTCGTCGAGCCTCCAGATCGAGGAGTCGCTTCCACACGCGGACGTCGTCATCGGCGCCGTTCTGATCCCGGGCGCGGTCGCGCCCAAGCTGATCACGCGCGAGATGGTGCGCGAGATGAAAGAGGGCGCAGTGCTCGCCGACGTCGCGATCGACCAGGGCGGCTGCGCGGAGACGTCACGGCCGACCACGCACAGCGAGCCTGTGTACACCGTCGACGGCGTTACGCACTATTGCGTCGCGAACATGCCGGGTGCCGTGCCGATCACGTCGACGAAGGCGCTCACGAACGCGACGCTGCCGTACGTCGAGGCGATCGCCGAGCACGGCCTCGCCGAAGCCGTTGCACGCGACCCGGCGCTGGCGCGCGGCGTCAACGTGCTCGACGGCAAGATCACATACGAAGCGGTAGCGGATGCGCACGGCCTCGACTACCAGCCGCTCGAGGATGTCCTGCCGCTCTCGGCGGTCTAGTTCGTCTTCAGCGGCGAGTACTTGACGACGAGCCACGTCACGCCGGCGGCCAGCGCGATGACGGCTGCGCAGTAGACGAACATGAGGAGCACCCCGAGGACGTTCAGCATGGCCGACCTAGAATAGCTGGATGCCGAGGGCTTGCATCATCGTGCTCGATGCCGTGGGGGCGGGCGCACTTCCCGACGCCGACGAATACGGCGACGAGGGCTCCGACACGCTCGGAAACGTCGCGCACGCCGTAGGCGGGCTCGACCTGCCGAACCTCGAGGCGCTCGGCCTCGGCAACATCGAGCCGCTCCAAGGCTGCCCGCCGCAGCCCGGAGCGCCTGCCGTCGCCGGCCGGCTGCTCGAGCGCTCGAAGGGGAAGGACACGACGACCGGGCACTGGGAGCTGATGGGCGTCGTCACGCCGCAGCCGATGCCCACCTACCCGCACGGCTTCCCGCACGACGTGATCGACCCGTTCATGCACCAGACCGGTCGCGGGGTGCTCGGGAACAGGGCTGCCTCGGGGACCGAGATCATCCAGGAGCTCGGCGAGGAGCACCAGCGCACCGGCAAGTGGATCGTCTACACGTCCGCCGACTCCGTGTTCCAGGTGGCGGCGCACGAGGAGACGATCCCGCTCGAGGAGCTCTACGACGGCTGCCGGATCGCGCGGCAGATCCTCACCGGTAAGCACGCGGTCGGACGCGTCATCGCGCGCCCGTTCATCGGCACGCCGGGCAACTACGAACGGACCGCCAACCGGCATGACTTCTCGCTCGAGCCGAAGCGGCCCAACTACCTGACGCTCGTCCGGGACGCCGGGATGGAGGTGCACGGCGTCGGCAAGATCGGCGACATCTTCGCGGGGCAGGACATCGACGAGTCGCACCCGACGAAGTCGAACGTCGACGGGATCACGCAAACGGAGAAGCTGCTGCGCGAGCTCGACGACGGGCTGATCTTCACGAATCTCGTCGAGACCGACATGCTCTGGGGCCACCGGAACGACCCCGTCAACTTCCACCGCTGCCTGCAGGACTTCGACCGCCGCCTCCCCGACCTGCTCGACGCCCTGCGCGCCGAGGACCTGCTGATCATCACGTCCGACCACGGGTGCGACCCGACGACCCCGTCGACCGACCATTCGCGCGAGTACGCGATGCTGCTGACGTACGTGGAGGGGAAGAACGCCGGCGGCCGCGTCCACGAAGGCGAGTTCGCCGACGTTGGTGCGACGGTGAACCGTTGGCTTGGCGGTAAGGCGCCGGCACGCGGGATCCCCGGCCAGCCGATCGTCGAGCAGTAGTGCTTCACGCAGCCGAGCTGATTCGCCGCAAGCGCGACGGCGAGAGGATCCCCGCGGACGAGCTCTCGGACCTGATCCTCGAGTACGCGCGCGGAAACGTCCCCGACTACCAGATGGCGGCGTTCTGTATGGCTGTGTACTTCCGCGGCCTGGACGTCGCGGAGACCTTTGCGCTCACCGACGCGATGATCCGCAGCGGCGAGACGATCGACCTGCACGGAGCCATCGGGCGCAAGGTCGTCGACAAACATTCGACGGGCGGCGTCGGGGACAAGACGTCGCTCGCGGTCGGCCCGATCGTCGCGGCCTGCGGGGTGCCGTTCGGCAAGATGAGCGGCCGCGGGCTCGGACACACCGGCGGCACGCTCGACAAGCTCGAGTCGATCCCGGGCTTTCGCGTCGAGCTCTCCACCGAGCAGTTCCTGGAGCAGGTGCGCGACGTCGGGCTCGCGATCATCGGGCAGAGCGCGAACCTCGTGCCCGCCGACAAACTGCTCTACGGGCTGCGCGACGTGACGGCGACGGTCGACAACGTCTCGCTCATCGCCGCGAGCATCATGTCGAAGAAGATCGCCGCTGGAGCGGACGCGATCGTCCTCGACGTCAAGGTCGGAGACGGCGCCTTCATGAAGACGATCGGGAATGCGCGCGAGCTCGCGGAGCTGATGCTCGAGCTCGGCCGGCACGCGGGCCGCGAGGTGGCGTGCGTTCTGACCGACATGGACCAGCCGCTCGGGCACGCGGTCGGGAACGCGCTCGAGATCCGCGAGACGATCGCGACGCTCCGCGGCGACGGACCACCGGACTTCACGGAGCTCGTGCTCGGTGCGTGCGCACATCTGCTGGCGTTCTCGGACCTCGGGATCGACGAGCGGACCGGGCGGGAGCGCGCCGCGGCGGCGGTGCAGAACGGGTCGGCGCTCGCGATGTACGAACGCTGGATCGCGGCGCAGGGCGGCGACCCTGCCGAGGACGCGCTTCCGTCGGCAGCCGTCGTCCGCGATGTCACGGCACCACAGGCCGGCTTCGTCGGCGCGATCGGCGCCGTCGAGGTCGGCCTGGCCGCGCTGCGCCTCGGCGCGGGCCGGCGGACGAAGGACGACCACATCGACCATGCCGTCGGCGTCGTGTGCTTCAAGAAACGAGGCGACGCCGTCGACGCCGGCGAGACGATCGCGCAGGTCCACGCACGGGACGACGAGTCCGCTGCGCGCGCGGCCGACGATGTCCTCGCCGCGTACACGTTCGCGGACGCCGCGCCGGTGGCGAGACCGATCGTGCTCGAAACGATCGGCTGATGCCCGAGCTACCCGAGGTCGAGACGATCCGTCTCGCGCTCGAGCCGCACATCGTCGGTCGCACGTTCGAGGAC
>DATFTK010000205.1:0-7750 GCA_035262005.1 Gaiellaceae bacterium
ATCATCGGCGCCGCAATGACCGAGATGGTGCGAGTCGCGGTGGCCGGGGACGTCGCCGAAGCCGAGGAGATCCAGGAGATCCTCCGGGCCGCCGGCATCGACACCGAGCTTCACGACGGCGAGGACGACTCCGTCACCGTCTCGGTGCCCGAAGACTCGGTCGAGCAGGCGCAGGACGCCATCGAGGCGATGACCGAGCCCGACGATCTCGTCGGCGAGCCCTAACCGAGCGACCCGCGGAAGATCGCCTGCACCGGCGTCGTAGGCGGCGGCGGGGCGGCTGAAGGCCGCCGGAAACCCCGAGGCGGCAGTTCCCGTCCATCCGGTGGACTCGCTACAGTCCACCGGAGTCCGAACCCCTTTAACCCGGTCCAGTGAGGCCGGAAAGGAGTCGAATGAACGTGCCTGCGCCCGCTGCGGCGGAGAAAGTCGTGCTGGACGCCGACGGGTTGCGTCGCACGCTCTCCCGCATCGCGCACGAGATCATCGAAGGCAATCCGGACCTGCGTCGCGTCGCGCTGGTCGGGATCCAGACGCGCGGCGTCCCGCTCGCGCAGCGGCTGCGGCGGCTGGTCGAGGAGCGGGCTGGCGAAGCGCCCGCGATCGGCGCCGTCGACATCACCTTCTATCGCGACGACGTTCAGGTGCGCGGTGGGGACGCGCCTCGCCATCCGCAGCCGGTCGTCCGCTCGAGCACGCTCGACTTTCCGCTCGAGGGCAAGACGGTCGTGCTGGTCGACGATGTCCTCTACACGGGCCGCACGATCCGCGCCGCGATCGAGGCGCTGTTCGACTACGGCCGCCCAGACCGGATCCAGCTCGCCGTTCTGGTCGACCGTGGACATCGCGAGCTGCCGATCCGCCCCGACTACGTCGGTAAGAACCTGCCGACCTCGCGCACCGAGCGCATCCAGGTGCAGCTCGTGGAGGTCGACGAGGTCGATCAAGTCTTGCTCGTCCCCGCCCCAGAGGAGGCATCGCACGATGGCTGAAATCCGTGTCATGCGGGAGGATCTGCGTCCGCCCGCGTCGCCGCCGAAGCGGCACTTCATCTCGATCAACGACGTCACGCGCGACGACGTCGAGCGGTTGCTCGCGACCGCGCGGACGTTCGAGCGCAGCCTCGAGCGGGAGGTGAAGAAGCTCCCGACGCTCAAGGGCCGGCTCGTGATCAACGTCTTCTACGAGTCGTCGACGCGCACGTCCTCGAGCTTCGAGCTCGCGTCCAAACGCCTGTCCGCCGACACGATGTCGATCAAGTCGAGCGGCTCGTCTGTGGACAAAGGGGAGTCGCTGAAGGACACGGCGATCACGCTCGGCGCCTACGACCCGGATGTGATCGTGATCCGCCATCCGCAGATCGGCGCACCGAACCTGGTCGCGCGTGTCACGGACGCGCACGTCGTCAACGCGGGTGACGGGAAACACCAGCATCCGACCCAGGCGCTGCTCGATCTGTACACGATGCGAGAGGCGTTCGGCCGGCTCGACGGGCTGCACGCCGCGATCGTCGGCGACGTCCTCCACTCGCGCGTGGCGCGGTCGCTGATCCAGGCGCTCGCGCTGATGGGCGCGCGGGTGACGCTCGTCGGCCCGCCGGCGCTGCTCCCCCGGGGGGTCGAGGCGATGGGCTGCGAGACGACGACGGACATCGGCGCGATCGCCGGGGCCGACGTCGTCTACGTGCTGCGCATGCAGCGGGAGCGGATGCAGGAGGGGGCGAACCACGTGCCGTCGCTCCGGGAGTACACGGCACGGTGGGGCGTGACTCCGGAACGTCTGCGCCCCGGTCAGAAGGTGATGCATCCCGGGCCGATGAACCGGGGCGTCGAGATCGACGCTCGCGTCGCCGACCACGCCGACGCACTGATCGAGACGCAGGTGCGCGCCGGGCTCGTGACGCGGATGGCCGTCCTCTACGACCTGCTCACGAGCGGCCCGATGGGCGTCAAGACCGACTCGGTGCTGGAGGTGGCGTGATGCTGTTCGTCAAGACCGGGGCACCGGAGAACATCGTCGTGCGGGGGGCGCGGGTCCTCGACCCGGTCGAGGGCGTGGACGGGGTCCTCGACGTCCGCGTCGACAACGGCGTGATCGCGGCGCTCGGCACGGAGCTCGATACCAACTCGCACCGCGTGGTCGAGGGCGATGGACTCGTGCTCGCACCCGCGTTCGTCGATCCGCATGTCCACCTGCGGACGCCTGGTCGGGAGGACGAGGAAACGGTCGCGAGCGGAACCGCCGCGGCAGCGGCAGGCGGCTACTGCGCGATTCTCGCGATGCCGAATACCGATCCGGTCGTCGACTCGGCAGCGACGCTCGGCGCGCTGATCGAAACCGCACGCGCGGAGGCCGAGATTCCGGTCGGCTTCCTTGCCGCGATCACAAAGGCGCAGAGCGGCTCCGAGCTGACGGAGATGGCAGAGCTCGCCGACACGGGTGCCGCCGGCTTCAGCGACGACGGCGTCCCGGTCTCGTCGCCGGGACTGATGCGGCGCGCACTGCAATACGGCGCCGTCACGGGCCGCCGGATCGCGCTGCACTGCGAGGAGACGACCCTCTCGCGCGACGGGCAGATGCACGAGGGCGAGGTCTCGGCGGAGCTCGGCTTCACCGGCTATCCGTCCGTCGCCGAAAGCCTGATGGTCGAGCGCGACCTTGCGCTCGCCGCCTACGAGCGCCAGCCGCTGCACCTGCTGCACCTCTCCGCATGGGAGTCCGTGCAGGCGTTGCGCCGCGCCCGCGCGGACGGCGTCGCGGCCACCGCAGAGGTGACACCGCACCACCTCTGTCTCACGGACGAGGCGGTTCGCTCACTCGAACCGAACGTGAAGATGAACCCGCCGCTCCGCTCCGCCACGGACCGTCTGGCGCTGATCGCGGGCTTGAAAGACGGAGTGATCAGCGCGATTGCGACCGATCACGCGCCGCATGCGCGCCACGAGAAAGAGGTTCCCTTCGAGGCCGCACCTTTCGGCGTCACCGGGTTGGAGACAGCATTCGCCGCTCTCTACACGTACCTCGTCGAACCAGGGCTCGTGCCGCTCGAGATCATCCTCGAGCGCATGTCGGCAGGCCCGGCGCGCGCCTACGGTCTCGACGAGCCGCGCATTGCCGTCGGCAAGCCGGCCAACCAGGTGCTGCTGGACCTGCAGGCGAGCTACCGCGTGAGCGAGGACCGGTTCCGATCGCGCAGCGTCAACTCCTGGCTGCTCGGGGAAGCACTCAGGGGCGCGGTGCGCACCACGGTCGCCGCTGGCCGGGTGGTGTTCGCGGCATGACCGGTTTCCTCGCGCTCGAGGACGGGACGATCTTCCGCGGTGAGTCGGTCGCGGCCGACGGGTTCGCCGTCGGCGAGGCGGTCTTCACAACGGCGATGACGGGTTACCAGGAGGTCGTCACCGATCCGAGCTTCGCGGGGCAGGTGATCTGCTTCACCGCGCCGATGGTCGGCAACTACGGGATCGCCGAGGGGCGCTCGGAGTCGCCGCGGCCGCACGCACGCGCGGTGCTGATGCGCGAGGCGCGCGGGCCGGCGTGGACGGATTGGCTGCACGAGCGCGGCATCGTCGCGCTCACCGCGATCGACACGCGGTCGCTCGTGCTGAAGCTGCGCGACGCCGGCGCGATGCGCGCCGTGGTCGTCGCCGGCGAGGGCTCGACCGAGCAGGCGGTTGCGGTGGCACGTGCGCAGGAGCCGATGGCGGGCCGCGCGCTTGCCCCGGCGGTCTCGACGGCCCGTCCGTACGTCTACTCCGACTCGGGCCGCGCCCGGGTCGCCGTCGTCGACTACGGCTGCAAGCGGTCGATCCTGCGCCGCCTCGCAGCTGCCGGCGCCGCCGTCACCGTGTTCCCGCACGACGCAACGGCTGACGAGCTCGCGCGCTTCGACGCCGTCCTGCTGTCGAACGGCCCGGGCGATCCCGAACCGCTCGTCGACGAGGTGGCGGTGATCCGGGAACTACTGGGGCGGGTGCCGATGCTCGGCATCTGCCTCGGCCACCAGCTGCTGGCGCTCGCCGGCGGACATCAGACGTTCAAGCTGCCGTTCGGCCACCGTGGCGCGAACCATCCGGTCGTGCAGCGCGCGAGCGGCCGCGTGCTCGTGACCAGCCAGAACCACGGCTTCGCGGTCGCGCCCTCCGAGGCGCGCGAAGCGACACACGTCTCGCTCTACGACGGGACCGTCGAAGGGCTCGACTTCCCGCTCGAGCACGCGCGCTCGGTTCAGTTCCATCCGGAGGCGGGGCCGGGGCCCCACGACGCGTGGCCTTTGCTCTCGAAGTGGGTTGAGGAGGTGGCGTATGCCGAGGCGGCATGACTTGAAGTCGATCTGCCTGATCGGGTCCGGGCCGATCGTGATCGGGCAGGCCTGCGAGTTCGACTATGCGGGGTGCCAGGCGCTGAAGGTGCTGCGTGAGGACGGCTTCCGCACGGTCGTCGTCAATTCGAACCCGGCGACGATCATGACCGACCCGGGATTCGCGGACCGCACGTATCTCGAGCCGCTCGACCTCGAGGGCGTCGCCGACGTACTCGCCCGCGAGCGTCCCGACGCGTTGCTGCCGACGATGGGCGGGCAGACGGCGTTGAACCTGGCCCGGGAGCTCGCCAACGCCGGCGTGCTCGAGGAGCTGGGGGTCGAGCTGATCGGCGCACCGCTGGACGTGATCGCGCGTGCCGAGGATCGCGAGGAGTTCCGCGAGGCGGTGCGCAGCGTCGGCCTGAAAGTGCCGAGCTCGCGCATCGTCACGAGCGTCGAAGAACTCGGGGGCGTCGCCCTGCCGGCCGTGATCCGACCGGCATTCACGCTGGGCGGACACGGCGGCGGTTTCGTGGAGACGGTCGAGGCATTGCATCGGCAGGTCCAGCGCGGGCTCGCGGAGAGCCCGATCGGACAGGTGCTGGTCGAGGAGTCCGTGCGCGGCTGGGACGAGTTCGAACTCGAAGTCGTGCGCGACCGTCAGGACAACGTCGTGATCGTCTGCTCGATCGAGAACATCGACCCGATGGGCGTCCACACAGGGGACTCCGTCACGGTCGCGCCGCAGATGACGCTCTCCGACTACGCCTACCAGGAGCTCCGCGACGCCGCGATCGCAGTCATCCGCGCCGTCGGTGTCGAGTGCGGTGGCTCGAACATCCAGTTCGCCCGCGAACGCGAGTCGGGCGAGCTGCGAGTGATCGAGATGAATCCGCGCGTGTCGCGATCGTCCGCGCTGGCGTCGAAGGCGACCGGCTATCCGATCGCGAAGGTCGCGGCGAAGCTAGCGGTCGGGTACACGCTCGACGAGATCCCGAATGACCTGACCGGGACGACGCCGGCGAGCTTCGAGCCGACGCTCGACTACGTCGTCGTCAAGTTCCCGCGCTTCGCGTTCGAGAAGTTCCCCGGTGCCGACACGACGCTCGGTACGCAGATGAAGTCCGTCGGCGAGGCGATGGGGATCGGCCGCACGTTCGTCGAGGCCTACCGCAAGGCCGAGCGCTCGCGGGAGCTCGAGACGGAAGCGCGATGGCAGCTGCCGGCGGCGGCCCATCCGTGGTTCCACGCTGAGCTTGCCCGCGAGCCGGGCTGGCTCGATCTCGACGCCGCGGTCGCCGACGACTTCCTGCGCTACAAGCGCGCGGGCCTCGCCGACGGCGACATCGGCCCGGAGCCTGTTGTCCGGGCTCAGCGTCGGAGCTGGGACGTCCGGCCCTCGTACCGGCGCGTGGACTCCTGCGCCGGCGAGGTCGAGGCCGCGTCGACGTACTACTACTCGACCTACGGCGAGGCGGACGAGGCGCCGCCGCGCGGCGAAAAGCCGCGCGTCGTCATCCTCGGCTCGGGCCCGAACCGGATCGGGCAGGGGATCGAGTTCGACTACTGCTGCGTGCACGCGGCGCAGAGCTTCCGCACGCTCGGCTACGAGGCCGCGATGGTCAACTGCAACCCCGAGACGGTGTCGACGGACTACGACACCTCCGACCGCCTCTACTTCGAGCCGCTGCGGCTCGAGGAGGTGCTCGGAGTCTGCGAGCGCGAGCGCCCGGACGGGATCGCAATCCAGTTCGGCGGCCAAACCCCGCTCAAGCTGGCACGCGGGCTCGAGGCGGCAGGCTTCTCGATTCTCGGCACGCCGTTCGACGCGGTCGACCTGGCCGAGGATCGCGAGCGCTTCGGCGTGCTGCTCGACCGGCTCGACATCCGCTGCCCGCAGTGGGGGATCGCGCGGAGCTCGGACGAAGCGCGCCGGGTCGCCGAGCAGATCGGGTTCCCCGTGCTGATCCGGCCCTCGTACGTTCTCGGTGGGCGCGCCATGCGCGTCTGCTACTCCGTCGACGATCTCGGGGTGATCGACCGGCCGGTGCTGATCGACCGGTTCCTCGAAAGCGCGATCGAGATCGACGTCGACGCGGTCTCCGACGGCAAGGAGACGTACATCGGGGCCGTCATGCAGCACGTGGAGGAGGCAGGCGTGCACTCCGGCGACTCCGCCTGTGTACTGCCCGCACCGTCGCTCAGTGCTGCGGAGGACGCGGAGATCCGCGAGGTCGTCCGCACGCTCGCACCGGCGCTCGGCGTCGTCGGCCTGCTGAACGTGCAGCTCGCACTCGCTGACGGGACGCTCTACGTGCTCGAGGCGAACCCGCGGGCGTCGCGCACGGTGCCGTTCGCGTCGAAGGCGACCGGGGTCAACCTCGTGCAGGCCGCGTGCAAGGTGATGGCCGGTGCGCGCCTGTCCGAACTGGCCTTGCCCGAGGGACAGTCCCTGGGACATGTCTCCGTCAAGGCCGCGGTGCTGCCGTTCGCGCGCTTCCCCGGCGCCGACCCGGTGCTGGGACCGGAGATGCGCGCGACCGGCGAGGTGATGGCAACCGCCGCCGACCTTCCGACCGCGTTCGCGAAGGCCGAGCGCGCGGCGGGCCGCCCGCTGCCGACGGCCGGCACCGCGTTCCTGTCCGTGCGGGACGCGGACAAGCAGGCCGTGGTGCCGGTCGCCGAGTCGCTCGCGCGGTTGGGCTTCAAGCTGATCGCGACGTCGGGAACCGCCGACACGCTGGCTGACGCGGGACTCCCGGTCGAAGCGGTGCGCAAGGTGACCGAGGAAGGAACCGGCGCAACGGTCGTCGACCTGATCCGGCGCGGCCGCTGCAACCTCGTCGTGAACACGCCGCAGGGCTCCGGCGCCCGAACCGACGGCTACCTGATCCGCGAGGCGGCCCTCGTCGCGCGCGTGCCGTGCATCACGACGCTCTCGGGAGCCGCCGCGGCCGTCCACGCGATCGCGAACGCGCGCAGCGAGGAGTCGGTGTCGTTGCAGGAACGGATCGAGCATGAGACGCGAGCGGCTTAGCGTCGTCGCGAACGAGCGCGTCGGGCCGTACACGCTCCTGCGTGTGCGCCGGGGCCGGCTCGACCCAGGTGACCCCGGCCAGTTCTTCATGCTCGAGGCGCCCGGGCGGTTGCTCCCGCGACCCATGAGCCTCTGCCTCGCGCCGCCGGACGAGCTCGCGTTCCTGATCGACGCGATCGGGCCTGGCACGCGTGCACTGTGCGCCCTCGACGCCGGCGACGAGCTCCACGTGCTCGGCCCGCTCGGCAACGGCTTCGACCTCGACGTCGAGCGTCCGCTGCTCGTTGGCGGCGGCATCGGGATCGCCCCGCTCCCGTTCCTGTCCAAGCGGCTCGGCCACCACCCGCCGGCAGTCGTGGGCTTCCGCTCCGACTGGCATGCGGAGGCGGCGGCGCTCCTTCCCAACGCGC
>DATFTK010000206.1:0-18223 GCA_035262005.1 Gaiellaceae bacterium
CGTTCCCGGCGATGCCAATGGTCGGCGTCGTCGGCGTCGCGACCGACGGAGAGACGCTCTCGAACGGGCTCGCCGGGCGGCACGGCGGCAACCTCGACGACCACTGGCACGGCAAGGGCGCGAAGATCTTCTTCCCCGTCCGCCAGCCGGGCGGGATGTTCGCGGTCGGCGACATGCACGCCGCGATGGGCGACGGCGAGATCTGTTTCACCGGCGTCGAGATCGCGGGCGAGGTCGACGTGCGTTTCGACGTCCTCAAAGGCAAGCAAGCGACGTGGCCGGTGACCGAGCTCGACGACGCCTGGGTGCCGCACGCGACTGCCGACGCGTACGACGAGGCGCTCGAGCTCTGCTCGGACGAGGCGGCGAAGCTGCTCGTCGACGAGTGGGGCTTCTCGATCGAGGACGCGTTCATCTTCCTGTCGGTCGCGTGCGACGCCGGAGTCGCTCAGGCATGCAAGCCGGCGCCGGGGTTCGGCTCGATCGCGCGCTTCGTGATCCCCAAGCTCGACGCGACGCCGCAGCCGTTTGCCTAGACCGGCTGGCCGCGCAGCAGGTGCCTGACGACCAGGACGATGACGAGCCCGACGATCACGTTGGCCAGCGTCAGGCCGCCGCCCAGGAGGATGTCATTCACGGTGGAAGCGATCATGGGCGCAGCGTGCGCCGCCGCGGCATCGGGGACATCCGCGGCGGCGCGGAATCCAGCTGCGGGGAACTACCAGCCCGGAGCGGGCCGCAACGCCGGCGTCGGCTCGGCGGGCTCGGCCTGCGGCCGCTGCGTCTCGCGTGTCGCCCGCGCGATCAGCGCGAGGATCGCCGCGAGCCACACGACGCTGCCGAGTGTCATGAGACCGGCAATGAGAATGTCGTTGTCCATGACCGGATCGTCGCGTGCCTCAGCACGCACGCCCAGCCGGTGAACCCGTGAATCGAACGGCGGAAAACCGCACCGCTACAATCTGAATAGCGATGGCGATGCGGACGATGAACCCGGTTCACGAATCGACATCCTGCGCCGTCGCGGCCTGTGCCGAGATCATCGGCGCGAAGTGGACAGCGCTGCTCGTGCACGACCTGTCCGAGGGCCCGCGCCGCTTCTCCGAGCTCGAGCACTCGTGCGCCGGCATCTCGCCGCGGACGCTCTCCGAGCGCCTGCGCGCGCTCGAGGACGAAGGTCTCGTCCTCCGCCGCAGCTACGCGGAGAGCCCGCCGCGCGTCGAGTACGAGCTGACGGACAAAGGTGTCGCGCTGCTCCCGATCATCGCCGAGATGCGGCATTTCGGGCACTCGTATTTGACCGCCTAGCGGCGGTCAAATTCGAATTGGGTTCGCCGCTGCGCGGGGAACGTGTGCGAGCGGAGCCCGCGCACTCCTTCGGGATCGGCGACAGCGAGTCGAAGCGTCTAACCCGTGGATGCTGTGCTTCGCTGACGGCCGGCCCACTCGGGCTCGGCCCACAGCTTCACGAGCTCGACGATCGTCGCGGCTGACAGGGCCATGTCCTGTACCGACGCCCACTCGAGCACCGAGTGGAACTGCTGGCCGCCCGTGTAGATGTTCGGCGTCAGGAGGCCGCGCGCGCTCAGCATCGAGCCGTCGGTGCCGCCGCGGATCGGCTCGCGCCACGGCTCGACGCCCACGCGCCGCGCTGCTTCATCGGCGGCTTCGGCGACGCTCGGGTCGCTGTCGAGGAACTCCTTCATGTTGCGGTACTGCTCCTCGACGGTGACACTGACGCGCGCCCGCGGCTCCTCCGCCGCGAGCTCGTCGGCGAGCCGGCGCAACAGCTGCTCGTGCTCCTCGAGCTTTGCCGCGTCGAAGTCGCGGGCGATGAACCGGAGCTCCGCCTCGGCGGTCGTGCCGGTGAAGCGATGCGGATGGACGAACCCCTCGCGGCCCTCCGTCGTCTCGGGCGAGCGTTCGTCGCGCGGCAGCCGCTCGATCAGTCGCGCACCGAGCTTGATCGCGTTCACCATCTTCCCCTTCGACGTGCCGGGATGGACGCTCAGGCCCTCGATCCGAATGCGCACCTCCGACGCGGAGAACGTCTCGTCGTCGATACGTCCCACCTCGGCGCCGTCGAGGGTGTACGCGACGTCGGCGCCGAACGCATCGATGTCGAAGTGGTCGACGCCGCGCCCGACCTCCTCGTCGACGGTGAACCCGACGCGGATCGGTGCGTGCTCGATCTCCGGGTGAGCGGCGAGGTACGCGACCGCTCCCATGATCTCCGCGACACCCGCCTTGTCGTCCGCGCCGAGCAGGGTCGTGCCGTCGGTCGTGACGATGTCGTGCCCGACGCGCGCGGCGAGGATCGGGTTCTCGGCCCCGCGGAGCACCTTGTCGGAATCCCCCGGGAGAACGATGTCACTGCCGTCCCAATCCCGCACGAGCTGCGGGTCGACGTTCGCACCGGACTCGTCCTGGCTCGTGTCCATGTGTGCGATCAAGCCGATGGTCGGCCCGGCCGCGCCCGGCAGGGTCGCGAAGACGTAGCCGTGCTCCGTCAGCTCGACGTCGTCGAGCCCCAGTTCGCGCAGCTCGCGCTCGAGGACTGCGCCGAGGTCGCGTTGCTTCGCGGTACTCGGGTAGGTCTCCGAGTCCTGGTCGGACGTCGTGTCGATCCGGACGTAGCGCAGGAAGCGCTGAAGAACGTCGTCCTGTAGCTCGGGCGCGAGGTCAGCCAAGCGCCGCAAGCCCCTTGTACAGCTCGGTCGCAGCCGCCACGGCGCGGTCGACGTCCTCGACCCGCAGCCGCTCGTTCGGCGAATGGACGTTCGACTCGCGCAGCGCGAAGCCGGTTCCGATCGTCGCGATCCCCTTCGCCGCGAGCGCCGGATAGATCGGGAGCGTGCCGCCGACGCGGACGAGGATCGGGCGCACGCCGACCGCCCGCTCGAAGGCGTCGAGCCCGAGTTGGATCGCGGGCGAGTCCGGGGCGAACACACCGGGCGGCGCGGAGTTCTCCCGCTGCCAGTCGACCTGCGCGTCTTCCGGCAGCGCGGCACGGAAGAGCTTCTCGGCCGCATCCGCGATTGTGTCCGGGTCCTGACCGGGTGCGAGCCGGATCGTGAACCGGGCGTGCGCCTCGACGATCAGCGTCGTGTTGACGAAGTCGGGCTTGCCGCCGTGGATGCCGTTGACGTCGAGCGACGGTTCCGCCCATGTGCGGTCGTAGAAGTCGGCTTCCGCTTTCGGATCGAGCGGCGTTGCGCCCGCCTCGCGCAGGATCTGAGCGCCGCTCGGGAGGTGGTCGAGGCTCTGCTGCTCGACGTCCGTCAGCGGCGTGCGCCCGACTCGGAGCTCGTCCGAGAGGAGCCCGTCGCGCGCGACGAGCGCGTCGAGCCCGTGCATCAGCACGTGAATCGCGTTCAATGCGGCGCCGCCGTAATAGCCCGAGTGCATGTCGCGCTCGCCCGTCCGGACCGTGACGTGAAAGCCGACGAGACCGCGCGTCGCGAGCCCGAACTCCGGCTGCTCGGGCCGCGTCATGCCGCCGTCGAAGATGATGCAGGCGTCGGCGCCGCGCTCGTCCTCCTCGAGGAAGTCGACGATCGAATGGCCGCCGATCTCCTCCTCGCCGTCACACGCGACGCGAATGTTCACGGGCAGCGCGTTGTCCGCGCGCAGCAGCTCGGCCGCCTTGAGCAGGGTGTACAGCTGGCCCTTGTCGTCCGCGATCCCGCGCGCGTAGAACCAGCCGTCGCGTTCCTCGAGCTCGAACGGCGGCGACTCCCACAGCTCGAGCGGCGCCGGCGGCTGCACGTCGAAGTGGCCGTAGATCATCACCGTCGGCGCGCCTGAGCCGTTCGCGTTCGCAGGGATGTCTCCGATGACGAGGTCGCGCGTTCCCTTGGGGACGAGCTCGGCGTCTCCGCCGATGCGCCTCACGAAGTCACGCACCCATTCTGCGGCGCGCCGCAGGTCGCCCTGGTGCGCCGGATCGGCACTAACGGAGGGGATGGCGATGAACTCGCGGAGCTCGTCGAGCCAGGACTGGTTCACGGGCGGCGAGTCTACGTGCCGGTTCTACTCGTGGGCGATGATCGTCGAACCCGCGCGCCCACCCGCACCCGACTTCGCCAAGGCCGGTGAAGCGAAGAGCGCGACCGCGAACACCACGGCTGCGAGAGCAGCGAGCCGTCTCCTCATAGAGGCGACTCTATCTGGTCTAGGCGACGTCGCGAAGCTTGATTGCGTCCGCCAGCGCCCGGAGCTTCTTGAGGCTCTGGTTCTCGATCTGCCGGATCCGTTCGCGGGTGACGTTGAACGTCCGGCCGACCTCATCCAGCGTCCGCGGATGCTGGCCGTCGAGCCCGTAGCGCAGCTCGAGCACCTGCCGTTCGCGGCTCGAGAGCGTCCCGAGGATCTTCCGGAGAGTCTCCTTGCGGAGCGTGATCTCGGCTTCCTCGTCCGGGAGCGGCAGGTTCTCGTCGGTGATGAAGTGCCCGAACTCGGACTCGTCCTCGTCACCGACCGGCTTCTCGAGCGAGACCGGAGTCTGCGCGCTGCGGCGGATGTGCTCGACCTCCTCCGAGCTGAGATCCAGGTCCTTGCCTATCTCGGCGGCCGTAGGCTCGCGTCCGAGCTCGGCGCGGAGCTTGCGCTCGGCGCGGACGATCTTGTTCAGCTTCTCGACGACGTGCACCGGCATGCGGATGGTGCGCGCCTTGTCCGCGAGCGCACGGGCGACCGCCTGGCGGATCCACCACGTCGCGTAGGTCGAGAACTTGAACCCCTTGCGGTAGTCGAACTTCTCCGCGGCACGAACGAGTCCGATCGTTCCCTCCTGGATCAGATCGAGGAAGGGCAGGCCCTGGTTGCGGTACTTCTTCGCGATCGAGACGACGAGGCGCAGGTTGGCCTCGACCATCTCCTGCTTCGCGCCGTGGTCACCGCGCTCGATCCGCTTCGCGAGCTCGACCTCTTGCGCGGCGGTGAGCAGGTCGACCTTCCCGATGTCCTTCAGGAAGAGCTGCAGCGCGTCTGTCGAGACCTCGCGCGGCTCCTCCACCGGTGCCTCGTCGTCTTCCTCCGGCCCGGAGACGACCTCGATATGGAGCTCTTCGAGTGCGTGGTAGAAGTCGTCGATCTGGGCGGCATCGAGGTCGAGCTCGTCCAGCGCGACAGCGATTTCGTCGGCGTTCAGCTGGCCGCTTTCGCGACCGGCGTCCAGAAGTGCCTTGGCGTCGTCGGTTTCCAGTAGGTCAGAGACCGACTTGGGTGCTGCAGGGACGGCTTCTGTTGCGCTCACTCCTGTTCCCCCCTCGTGGAACCGGCGTTTCGGCGATGCCGCACTGTGCCAGTTGGCCAGTACGAGCGCCATAGGCCGAACGGCTCATTTTAGTGCCGAATGGTCCTAGCGCTTGCGAGCGGCCCTCAACAGGGTCTGAGCCCGCTTGCCAAGCGGGGTTGCGGGCCCGGCGGCCCGTGCGAGGGCGAGCTCGCGTTTCGCCTGGGCGATGTCTCCAAAGTAAATCAGGAGGAGCCCGAGGTGGAACCGGACGGTCTGGGAGCGGGGAAAGCGCCGCGCCAGGGGCCCGAGGCGCGAAAACGCCGTGGCGGGCTTGTCCTTGTCGTACAGGCCGACAGCGGCGGCGGTCAGCGCTTCGGCGTCTCCGGGCGCCCCGCGTGCCGCGGCGGCGAACTCCCGCTCCGCCGACACCGGGCGCAGCGCCTGCTGGAACGCGACGCCGCGGAGCAGGTCCCGCTGCGCGACGGTGCGCGCCCGGGTGAAGGCCGGCACGAACGGTGGCAGCCCGGGCGGCGTGTTCGGATGCAACAGGTCTTCTGCGCGCACGGCCGACGGGGAATCCGGCTGCACCCGCCGCGAATCGTGCCAGGCACGTGACGCGTCCCGTCCGGACCCGCCGAACGCAAGGGCGAGGCCGAGCTCGAGGCGGACGAGGGCGCTGAGCGGGTACCGCTCGGCGAGGATGCGGAGGCGGCGCACGGTTCCGGCCGGCCACGCCTTCAGCGCATCGCGGACGTCGCTCGTGACCTTCGGCGGTGCAGTCGGGTCCGCGAGAAAGGGCGGTGGCTTGCTCGTGGAGTGATGGACGTCGGAACGGGTCGCGACCGTGACGCCGACGGCGAGCGCAGCCGCGGCGATTGCCGCGGCGCCGACGACCAACCAGACACGGAGCCGCGGGCTCATTCGGCACGACGGTAGCCGAGTAACCATCGCTATATTTCGGAAAGCGATGCCGACGTACAGGGAATTGCTGCAGCAGGTGCGCGCGGAGATCGCCGAGATCGACGCCGCGCCCGCCCGCGAGCTCGTCGAGGGCCGCGAGGCGCTCGTCGTCGACGTCCGCGAGCAGGACGAGTGGGACGAGGGCCACATTCCGGGCGCGATTCACATCCCGCGCGGCAACCTCGAGTCGCGCATCGAGCGTGCCGCTCCTGACACGACCAAGCCGGTCCTCCTGTACTGCTCGGTGGGCAACCGGTCGGCCTTCGCCGCGAAGACGCTCGAGGAGATGGGCTACGAGGATGTCGTCTCGCTCGCCGGCGGCTTCACGGACTGGAAACGCAACGGCTATCCCGTGCAGCTCCAATCCGGGCTCGACGCGCCGCGCCGCGCGCGCTACAGCCGCCACCTGCTGATCCCCGAGGTCGGGGAACCAGGGCAGCTGAAGCTGCTCGACTCGAAGATCTTGCTGATCGGCGCAGGCGGGCTCGGCTCGCCGGCGTCGCTCTATCTCGCCGCCGCCGGCGTCGGCCGGCTCGGCATCGTCGATGCCGATGTCGTCGACGAGTCCAACCTGCAGCGCCAGATCGTCCACTCGACGGAGCGCCTCGGCGAGGCGAAGGTCGAGTCGGCGAAGCGGACGATCGAGGCGCTCAACCCCGACGTCGACGTCGTCGCGTACAAGGAGCGGCTCACGTCCGAGAACGTCGAGCGGATCCTCGCCGACGGCTGGGACGTGATCGTCGACGGCGCCGACAACTTCCCGACGCGCTATCTCGTCAACGATGCGTCCGTCTGGCACGACATCCCCGTCGTGCACGGCTCGATCTACCGCTTCGAGGGCCAGGTGACGGTGTTCAAGCCCGGCGCCGGCCCGTGCTACCGCTGCCTCTTCCCCACGCCGCCGCCGCCGGAGCTCGCACCGTCGTGCGCGGAGGGCGGAGTGCTCGGCGTGCTTCCCGGCGTGATCGGTTCGTTGCAGGCGAGTGAAGCGCTGAAGCTCGCGCTCGACATCGGCGAGCCGCTCGTCGGCAGGCTGCTGCTCTTCGACGCGTTGACGGCCGAGTTCAACGAGGTGAGGCTCCGCCGCGACCCGAACTGCCCGGTCTGCGGCGAGCACCCGACGATTACCGACTACATCGACTACGTCGAGTTCTGCGCGGGCACGAGAGAGCCGGCATGACGAAGGTGCGAATCCCACCGACGCTGCGCGAGCAGACGGACGGCCAGCGCGAGCTCCTCGCCGAAGGTGACACGGTGCGTGACCTGCTCGACGACCTGACGAGCCGCTTCCCGGCACTCGAGGACCAGCTGCCGTTCGCGAACGTCTATGTCGAGGGCGAGGACGTTCGCACGCTCGACGGCCTCGACACGGAAGTGAGGCCTGGCTCGACCGTCATCCTGCTACCGGCCATGGCCGGTGGCTAACCGGCGAAAGTGCTTCGCACTTTCGCCGGTCTTGAGTTAGATCTTCGCTTCGCTCGATGAGCTCTAGGACGACAGTCGAGCAGCTCTACGGCGAGTTCTGGGCCGATGACGAGGCGCTCGCGCTTGCGCCGGCGCCGCGCGGCACCGAATGGCTCTTCGACGTCTTCGCGGAGCTCGGCCCGCAGCCCGGTCAGCTCGTAGTCGACGTCGGCGCGCGCGACGCGAAGTACGCGATCCGGCTCGTCCAGGAGCACGGCTTGCGCGCGATCGCGCTCGACCCGGTCGCGCACCATGTCGAGCTTGCGCGGCGTGCGGTCGGCGAGGCCGGCGTCGACGTCGACGTCCTCCAAGCCGGGATCGAGGACATGCCGATCGCCGACGCCCTCGCAGACTGGGTCTGGTGCCGTGACGTGCTCGTCCATGTCGACCTCACACGCGGCTTCGCCGAGTGCGCACGTGTCCTCCGCCCGGGCGGGCGCATGCTCGCGTACGTCACCTGCTCGACCGAGAGGCTCGAGCCGGAAGAGGCCGCGTGGCTGTTCGACGCGCTCGCGATCGTCCCCGAGAGCACCGACCCGCACGCGATCGAAGCGCGCGCGGCGGATGCGGGGCTGAGGCTCACCTCGAAGACGGAGCTCGGCGGCGAGTGGCGCGAGCGCATGCTCGAAGACGGGACCTGGAGCGCGAACGACGACCTCGCCGAGCTGTCGCGTCTGCGCAGGGGCGGCGCCGACTTCGACGACCCGCGTGTCGCGGCGCAAGCGGCGGGCGCCGCCTGGGGCATCTACCAGCTGCTCGGGAAGACCTGTCCGACGGTCTACGTGTGGACGTCCTCGACCTGATCGGGAACACCCCGCTGGTCGAGCTCCGACCTGTCGGCGACGTCCGCGTCTTCGCGAAGCTCGAAGGCCAGAACCCGACCGGCTCGATCAAGGACCGGATCGCCTTGGCGATGATCGAAGCGGCGGAGGAGTCCGGCGAACTCGAGCCGGGCCGCGAGCTGCTCGAGCCGACGAGCGGGAACACCGGCATCTCACTCGCGCTCGTCGCGAAGCTCAAGGGCTACCCGCTCACCTGCGTGATGCCCGAGAACGCGACGGAGGAGCGCAAGCGGCTCCTGCAGCTCTTCGGCGCGCAGATCGTCTTCTCGCCAGGCGACCAGGGCTCGAACGGCGCCGTTCGCCGGGCGCTCGAGCTCGCGGAGCGCGAGCCGAAGTACTTCATGCCCTTCCAGTACGCGAACGAGGCGAACCCGAGGGCGCACTACGAAGGCACGGGCGCGGAGATCGCCGGCGCGCTCGACCGCGTCGACGTCCTCGTCGCCGGCCTCGGCACGGGCGGCACGCTGATGGGCGTCGGCGCCAGGCTGCGCGAGACGTTTCCGGAGGTCGTGGTCGCGGCAGCCGAGCCACTGCCGGGCGACCCGGTCATGGGGCTCCGCTCGCTGGACGAGGGCTACGTGCCGCCGATCCTCGACGTGTCCAAGCTCGACCGCAAGGTGCTCGTGTCGAACGAGGAGTCGGTGCGCGAGGTGCGACGGCTGCTCGACGAGGAGGGAGTCTTCGCGGGCGTGTCCGCGGGCGCCGTCAGCCACGTCGCGCGCAAGCTCGCCGAAGAGCGAGACGATGGCGTCGTCGTCGCGATCTTCGCCGACGGCGGTTGGAAGTACCTCTCGGCGGACTTCTGGGACGCCGAGGACGTCGAAGAGTCGATGGAGCACACGGTCTGGTGGTGATCCCCGCCGACGTGCGCGCGTCGCTCGTCGAGCACTCGCTGCGAGAGGCGCCGAACGAGGCGTGCGGCCTCGTATTGCTTCGGGACGGGTTGGCCGAGCGCTACGAGCCGGGCCGCAACGCCGCGGCATCGCCCTATCGGTTCGAGCTCGAGTTCGACGACCCCGAGGTCTGGTATGCCGAGGACGAGGGCTACGAGCTCGCCGTCTTCCACTCTCACGTCTCGGCGCCGGCACGCCCGTCGCGCACGGACGTCGAGAACATCGGACTGTGGGCGGGCAAGCCCTACCTCGTCTACTCGCTGCATCGGGACGACCTGGCCGCCTTCCGCATCGAAGACGGCCAGATCGAAACGCTCGAAGTTACCGCGTGACCTTGAAGGTGCCTTTCATGCCGTCTGCGGCATGCACGTCGCACTGATATGTGTACTTCCCGGGCTTGAGCTTGATCGTCCACGTCGCCTCGCCCTGGAACGACACGCTCGTCTTCTTGTTCAAGCCCGGGCCCATCAGGTGGAAGTTGTGGATCGAGGACTTGTCCTCGACCTTGATCTTGTACGTGCCGGCCTTGATCGCCTTCAGGTCCTTGCCGGCCTTCTCGACGTCGATCGTGTAGCCGGGCCCGACCTCGCCTGACAGCTTGACGGCGCTGGAGTTGGCGTAGGCGGGAACCGCAACCAGTGCGGCGATCACCACCGCGGCAAAGAGTCCTTTGAACATGGGAGTGCCCCCTCGCTTGGGTGTACGGCAGGCCATACGCGAGGGGGCGCCGAAGCGGTTTGTTGCGAGCGGGTTACGTGACCTTGAACGAGCCCTTCATGATCGCCGCGTGCGGGTCACAGATGAATTTGTAGGTGCCCTTCTTGAGCGTGACCATCCACGTGGACGTTCCCGTCGAACCGACACTCGTCTTCTTGTCGATGCCGGGCCCGGTGAGATGGAAGTTGTGGATGTTGGAAAGGTCCTTGATGACGAACTTGTACTTGCCGGCCTTCACGCTCGTGACCTTCGAGCTGCCCTTCTTCAACGTGATCGTGAAGCCGGGCCCGTCGGTGCCGGTCAGCGTGGGCGTCGCGGCGGAAGCCGACGCGACCACAACGAGCGCGGCGGCGAGCAGCATCACGAGTGCGAGTCGAGTGCGAAACATCAGTCTCCTTTGAGAGTCAGACCCCGGTTGGCGGGCCTATCGTAGCTACGCGTGCGCGTCGAACAGCTCGGCTTCGAGCTCGTCCCGTTCGGCGCCGTCGCGCTGCTTCTGGTCGCGGCGCTGCTCGAACGTCACGGCGAGCTTGTTGATCCGCGAGCCCTCGACCTCGAGCACGTCGAAGCGCATCCCGTCGTGCGAGATGTCGTCGCCGACCTCGGGCTGACGGCCGAGCAGGCCGAACACGAATCCCGCAACGGTGTGATAGTCCTCGACGGGCAGGTCGGTGTGGAAGCGCTCGTTGAAGTCGTCGATCGGGAAGGTGCCGTCGATCTTGATCGTGTCGTCGTCCACCTGCTCGACCGACTCGTCGGGTAGGTCGAACTCGTCTTCGATCTCACCGACGATCTCCTCGAGCAGGTCCTCGAGCGTGACGATGCCCTCCATCTCGCCGTACTCGTCGACGACGATCGCCATGTGCTGGTTCGTGCGCCTGAACTCGGAGAGCAGCGCCGCGAGGTCCTTCGTCTCGGGGACGATGTGCACCGGGCGCACGATCTCGGCGATCTTGACGTCGTGCATGCCTCGCTCGCGCAGCCCCGAGAACAGGTCGCGCACGTGCAGGATGCCGACGACATCGTCGAGCGATTCGCGATACACGGGATAGCGGGTGTAGGGCGAGTCCATCACCGCCTCGAGCGCCTCCTCCGGCGGCAGGTCGATCGAGAGCGCGACGACTTCGGGACGCGGAACCATCACGTCGGACGCTTCCTTGTCGGCGAAATCGAAGACCTTGTAGAGCATCTCCTGCTCCTGCTCCTCGATCTCGCCGCTCCGGGTCGACTGCGAGACGACCATGCGCAGCTCGGCTTCCGAGAGCGGCTCGTTCTCGGCGCCTGGAGGCTCGAGCCCGAGCGCATGCAGGACGAGCTCGGTCGCCCATTCGAGCACCCAGATAAACGGACGAAAGATGACGAAGAAGACGCGTACCGCGGGTGCGACGGTGAGCGCCGTCGCCTCCTTGTGGCTGAGTGCGACCCCCTTCGGCACGAGCTCGCCGAGGACGACGTGCAAGAACGAGAGAATCACGTAGGCGAGGACGACCGCAAGCGCCGTCGCGACGTAGTCGTCGAACGCATGCGAAAGCGCCTGCTCGCCGAGCGCACCGATACCCAGTGAGGTGAGCGTCACGGCGAGCTGCATCGCAGCAATGAAGTACGGGGGGTTCGCGGTGATGCGCAGCACATCGCGGGCGCGCCGGTTGCCCTGGTGCTGCAGCTCGACGATGCGTGTGCGGCGCGCCGTGACGAGCCCATACTCGGCCGCGACGAAGAAGGCGTTCAGCAAGATCAGAACGCCGACTGCGAGGAGCTCGAAGAGGAGCGTCACGCCCCGACCCCGTGGGCGTGGGTACTAGGCGGGATGTCTTCGTCCAACTACGGCTCAGTATAGGTAACGGTCCCGTCGGCCTCGGACCGCGCGGCGCTCCCCTCGCGCACGAGCCGCTCGAGGTGGGAGAGCGTCTCGGCGACGGCGAATCGCCGTTGCGGCGGCGGCAACTCGTCACCGAAGAGCCTCAGTGAAATCTCGAACGGAGTCAAACGCCGGTGGTCCAGAGCCGACACCGTGTCGGCTAGCCGGCGGCGATGATGTTCGATCAGCTCGCGGGCGCGGCCGGCGGGATCCTTGATCGGCTCGCCGTGTCCCGGATAGACGACGCGTGGGGCGAGCTCGATCGTCCGCTCGAGCGACGCGAGGTAGTCGCCGAGCGGATCCGGACGGCTGTCCGGGTAGAGGCCGACGACGGGCGAGATCGGCCGCAGCAAATGGTCGCCGGCGATCAGGACGCCGTCGCGCAGGAACCCCAGCTGGCCGTCGGCATGCCCCGGCAGCTCGACCACCTGCCAGCCGGCGAGCGTGCTGCCCTCGTACAAGAGATCCGGATCGAGCGCATACTTGACGAACGGCGCGAACGCGTGACCCTGTTCGATCAGCTCGTCCGCGACCTCCGTCGGCGCACCGTGCTTGCGGAACCAGGCCGCCATCCGCTCGGGCCAGTCGTCGCTCCCCCAGACCCGCTCGCACTGCGCGTAGTCCAATCCGCCCTGAAAGACCTGCGCGCCCGTGGCGGCCGCGGCTGCCGCGGCCCCGCCGACGTGGTCCGGGTGGAAGTGCGTGATCGCGATCCGTTCGACCGCGACGACGCCCCACGGCGCGTCCCCGAGCCCGAGGCCGGTGTCGAAGAGCGTGCCGTTCACGAGGTAGCAGTGGACGTGCCTCGGCCCGGTTGGCAGCGGCAGGGTCAGCCGCTGAACCCCGTCTTCGAGTGACACGAACGCCTGTTCTATACTCCCTGTTGAGGCCATGCGGGTCGAGTATCGCGAAGAGCCCTGCAAGTCAGCCCTCAATCCGGTGAAGGGCATGGGCTTCAAGTGGTCCTTGAATCCGTACATGGGCTGCGTGCATCAGTGCACCTTCTGCTACGTCCGACATTTCGAGCACCGCTCGGACCGCCCGTCGGACGACCGCTACGGGACGTCGATCCGCGTCAAGACCAACGTCGCGGACGTGCTCCGCAAGGAGCTGGCCCGCGCGTCGTGGCAGCACGAGCAGGTGGCGATCGGCGCCGCCACGGACCCGTACCAGCCAGCCGAAGGGCGCTACAAGCTGACGCGCGCCTGCCTCGAGACCCTCCGCGACGCCTCGAACCCGTTCTCGATCATCACGCGCGGGCCGATGATCGTGCGCGACCTCGACGTGCTCGTTGAGGCCGCCCAGCGCGCGTCGGTCTCGGTGACGTTCTCGGTCCCGACCGTCGACCACGAGGTCTGGAAGCGCACCGAGCCGTCGACGGCCCATCCGCGCCAGCGACTGAAGGCCGTGAAGACGCTCGTCGACGCCGGGATCAAGACCGGCGTCGGCATGGCGCCGATCCTGCCCGGCATCTCCGACCGGCCGGAGCAGCTCCGCGACGTCGTCCGCGCGGCCCGCGAGGCCGGCGCGACCGGCGTCTGGGCGAACCTGCTCTTCCTCCGGCCCGGAACGCGCGAGCACTTCCTCGCCCACCTGGCCGAGGACTGGCCCGAGCAGCTGCCGTACTACGAGGAGCTCTACGCGGACAAGGCCTATCTAGGCGCCGAGCTGATGAAGCCCGTCCGGGAGCGGGTCGCGGAGCTGGCTCGCGAATACGGCATCCGGGATCGGCGCGGCGTCCGCCTCGCCCCGCCCCCGGAGCCCGAGCAGCTTTCGCTAGCGGTCTAGCCGAGGCCGTACCGACACCTCGCACCTCTGGGTCGAGTCGACCGTGGTTGAGACGGCCGCAGGGGCACCGCCCGCGCGGCCTCTAGGCGGCGACGCGAAGCCGTCGCCTCGGCGGAATAAGATCCGCCAAGCGTGTCGTCTCAGCCGGAAATCACGACCCTGATCGTCGACGACCACGAAGTCGTCCGCGAGGGGCTGCGGTTGTCGCTGTCGCGAGCGCCGCACATCCGCGTGATCGGCGAGGCGTCGGACGGCGCGAGTGCCGTCGCGCTCGCCGAGCGTCGCCGCCCGAACGTCGTGATCATGGACGTCCGGATGCCCGGAATGGACGGGCTCGAGGCGACGAAAATCCTCACCGAGAAGGTGCCGGACTCCGCTGTCCTGATCTTCACGGCGTACAGCGAGCGCTCGCTACTCGGCCGCGGGCTTGAGTCCGGCGCGAAGGGTTACATCCTCAAGGAGGCGCCGCACCAGACCCTGCTGCGCGCGATCGAGAAGGTCGCTTCGGGCGAGGGCTACGTCGATCCGGCGTTGATGCCGGCGTTCCTGACCGGCAAGGACAAGGACGAGATGCTCACAGGCCGCGAGCGCGAGATCCTGCAGCTGCTCGCCGACGGGATGTCCAACCAGGACGTTGCGGCGAAGCTCTTCATCAGCCAAGAGACCGTCAAGAGCCACGTCCGGCACATCCTCGCGAAGCTCGAGGCCGACACGCGGACGCAAGCGGTGGCGATTGCGCTTCGCGAAGCGATCATCGACTAGAGCGGGACTGCTCGTCCTGTCGTTCGCGGCTGCGGCCGTGATCGCGGCCGGCGGGCTCGCCGCCCGCAGCTGGTCGCTCACGATCACCGGGCTCGCGCTCGCCGTCGCGCTGGCGGGAACCTTCGCGGCGTACCTGCTCGTCACCGAACGTCGGCGCCACGAGGCGGCAGAGGAGGAACTGACGAGCGAAGCGCGCTTCCTCGAAGGGCTCGTCGAGACGATGGGCTCGATCGCCGGGAACACGGACGTGCTCGAGCGCACCTGCGAGGAGGCGGAGCGGCTCTTCGAGGCGCGTGCATCGCTCCTCGCGCCCGGCGAGCGCCCGCCGGGTGCGCCGGCGGAGAACGCGATCGTCCTCCCGCTGCGCGCACACGACGAAGAGATCGGCGCGCTTCGCCTCACACGCGAGCGTCCCTTCGAGCGCGACGACGTCGTGCGCGCGACGGTGCTCGCCGACTTCGCCGCCCGCGAGCACGAGAACGCGCAGCTGCTCGAAGACGCGCAGGTCCGCGAGGCCGAGCGATCACGCCTGGCCGACCAGATCATCACGGCGGAGCAGGAGGAGCGCCGGCGGCTCGCAAACGAGCTGCACGACGGCGCGGTTCAGGCGCTGTCGGGCGTGGCGCTGCTCCTCGACGCGGGCCTCAACTCGATCGCCGAACGGCGCCTCGACGAGGCGCGGGAGATCATCATGAAGGCGCTCGAGCGGCACCGGTCGACGATTGGCCAGCTCCGCAGCCTGTCGTTCAACCTCGAGCCGGTAGTGCTGCGCGACCAGGGCTTCGCGCCCGCAGTGCGCGCGTTGACCGACCAGATCGAGCTGGCACATCATGTCGACGTCGACCTCGACGTGGATGCGGCCGAGAGACTGGCCCAGCAGACCCAGGCCGCGCTCTACCAGATCATCCGCGAAGCGGTGAACCAAGCGGTACGGCGGGGGCCACCACGCTCGCTCGCGGTGCAGGTTCGGCAGGTCGGCGACGGCAGCGTCGAGACGTCGATCGCGGACGACGCCCCCGGCGAGCGCCGGCGGCGCAGCCTCGAGGAGATGGAGGAGCGGGCGCGGACGCTCGACGGTGAGCTGACGGTCGAGCACGGTGACACGGGCGGGACGACAGTGCGCGTCGTGCTGCCGCCCTACAGAGTCGCCCGCTAGGATCCTCCGCCGATGGCGAACTACCTCCTCTTCGTCTGGAAGCCGACCGGCTACGAGCTGCGCGAGGCCGAGGGCGAGGTTCCGACGGTCGGGGCCGAGCTCGAGCAGGACGACGAGAAGCTTCGCGTCACGAAGGTGGCGCCGTCGCCTCTTCCCGGCGACGACCGCCCCTGCGTCTACCTACAGGCCGCCTAGAGCGCTCTCGGCGGCGATCCGACCGAACACGAGCGCCGCCGCGAGACCGCTCGCGTAACCGCCCGTCGAGATCCCGCCGACGTCGGCACCCGCCGCGTACAGCCCCTCGGCAACTCGCGCGCCCTCGTCGATCCGCAGCCCGCCGATGGTGTGCGTGATGCCGGGCTTCACGCGAACCGCGACCCGCGTTCCTTTCGGCGCGGCGAACGGCAGGTCACCGGGATCGGTTCGCGTCGCTGCGAGCTCGACGCGCCGCTCGACGTCACCGTCCGCCAACGCCTCGTCGTCGAGCAAGTACCACGCGCGAGCGCCCGGCTGTTGTGCGGTTGCCTGCACGAGGTCGTTCTCCGACCAGGAGACCTCGTCCTCGAAGAACTCTTCGCCGCGCTCGTTGAAGACGCGGGCGACGCGGCCGTAGAGCTGGGCGAGCGGGACGAACTGCTGCTCCGTGAACTCCTCGTCCGGCATGTTGCGCCCGTAAAACTCGTCGACGCCGTCGGAGAGCTCCGCGCCGGCCGCGAGCGCATGTCGCAGGCCGTCGCCCGCGCTCCACGGGTTGGCGCGCAGGCGCAATTGGCCGCCGGGATGGATGTGCTCGCTGACGAGCTGGGGGTCACCCTGGAATCCGCCGGTCGCGAGGATGTCCGGCTCCTCCGTCGTCGCGCTCAGCCGGAGCTCGCCCGCCATCCCGACGAGTGTCTGCGTCAGACTGCGCGGGTCGAAGCGCTTCCCCGTCGTGCGCGGGTTGCCGGTCTCGTGCCGGACGACCGGCGCGCCGAGCGACTCGAGCCATGCGATCCCGTCGTCCAGCCGCTCCCAGACCGTGCGCTGCAGACGCTCGTCTCCGGTCGGGCACTCCGCTCGGAAGTCGTGCCACTCCCGAAAGCGCCAGATGACGCAGCTCGAGAGCAGCATCGAGCCGCCGGCTCGCGTCCCTTTCTCGTAGACGACGGGTGCGGCGCCGAGAGTGCGGGCGTGCGCGGCAGCGCAGAGGCCCGCCATCCCGGCGCCGGCGATCCTCAGGTCAGCGCGAATTCCGGCTTGTGCTCGACGTACTCGATACGGACGCGCTCCGGCCCCCAGACGAAGACCGCGCGCGTGTTCGCGGCGTCGACGACGTTGTCGACGACGCCCATCTCCTCGGCCTCGACGATGTGCTCGTCGACGGAGTCGACGAGGACGGCGAGGTGGTTGAGCAGCGGCTTGTCCGGGTTGCCCGGGTTCCCCGGGTGGAACTCGATGTAGGCGCCGCCAACCTCGACGCGCGGGTGGCCGTCGGCCGACGGCGGCGCGGCGTCGAAGCCGAACTGCTCGTAGGCCTCGGCGGTTTCCCGCGGATCGGCCGAGTAGAGGGCGACGTGGTCGAGGTCGTACTCGGAGTCGGTCGGCGCCTCGACGAGGATGAGCTTCAGACCCTCGCCGAGGTCGAACTCCGTGGCGCCGTCGGGGAGCTCCGAGACGCGGAGCGCCACGTGCTTGAAGGCGCCCTGCTCCCGCGGCCCTTCGGCGTCGAAGAGCGTCAGTTTCCCGCGGCGCGCATCGGCGCCGAGAAGGGTGAAGTTGTCCTGCCGGTCGATGACGTGGAGAGGCAGTTCCGTGGTGAGGACCTCCGCGATCGGCTCGCGGTCGGCCAGCCAGAAGGCGACGTGATCAAGGGTCTTGGGCGTCATGCCAAAGACCCTAGCTACCACTCACTTGCGTGCGTCGACCGCGCGCTGGAG
Source organism: Gaiellaceae bacterium (assembly GCA_035262005.1). Taxonomy (GTDB): domain Bacteria; phylum Actinomycetota; class Thermoleophilia; order Gaiellales; family Gaiellaceae; genus 3-1-20CM-4-69-9. Next base: position 17,596 of record DATFTK010000206.1, read on the forward strand.
CTGCGCCTTGCTCATTCGAGACCGGCCCGGGACGTTCCGGCGCTTGGCCTCGTTGTACAGCTGTTCCTTCGTGCGGACGCTCGTCTCGCCGGTGCGGGCGCGCTCCTTGTTGACGGTGCGCGCTGCGATCTCCTTGGCGCGCTTCGTCGAGCGGCCGTGCTGCTTCTCCGAGTCCTTGACGTGCTCGTACTGCCGTTCACGCTTTGCGCTCCAACCTGACTGAGGCATCTTCAGAACCCCCTCGTACCGGACGACACCGGGTTGGGTACCCGGTTTGCGCGCGACCTATTCCAGCGGTGGGTTCTGAACGTTGTGCTCGGTTGCGTACGCGTCGGTCAGCTGGTTGACGACGTCGAGCCCCTTGCCGTACGCGTAGTTGATCTCGACGAACGGCTGCCACTTGTCCGGGAGCGCATCCTCGGGGAAAATCGCCTCGACCGGGCATTCTGGTTCGCATGCCCCGCAGTCGATGCACTCCTCCGGGTCAATCACCAGGATGCGCTCGGCCTGGTGGATGCAGTCGACCGGGCACACGTCGACGCAGGAGAGATCTTTGATGTCGATGCAGGGCTCGGCGATGATGTACGTCATCGGCGCGCACTCTAGCGTTGCGCGCTGAGAGCCCTGG
>DATFTK010000207.1:0-2519 GCA_035262005.1 Gaiellaceae bacterium
GGTGCAGGCGCTCCAGCATCGCGAACGTGCCGTCGGTCGAGCCGTCGTCCACGAAGATCAGCTCGAACGTCCGCGGGCCCGGCTCGAGCGCCGCGAGCGTACGCCGGTAGAGCGCCTCGATGCAGGCGGCCTCGTTGAAGACAGTGACGACGACCGACACGTCCGGAGCGGGTAGCTCCGCCTCGACGGTCGCCGTACTCGGTGTCAGCTCGACATCGCTCACGTCGAAAGCTTAAAAGCGATCACTCGGAAGAGGGACGCGCGCGGGCATGCGCCGACGCATCGTGCGCGTGGTGCCTGCGGCGACCGCTCAACGACGCCTGGTCGGTGCGATCGCGATCGTCTGTTACGCGATCGTCTGGACCTCCTTCGTCCTCTTCGAGGTGCCCGGCCTCGGCCTGGGCTACTTCTTCTACATGCCGGTCGCGCTGCTGGCGCTCGGCTTCGGGACGTGGGGCGGCCTGGTCGGAGGAACCATCGCGGCCGCGCTCTACGCGCTCGGAATCCTCGTCACGCCGCGGCTCCCGAGTGGCGACGCGCTCACGTACGCGACCGCGATCCGCCTCGTCACCTTCACGTCGTGCGGCGTGCTCGTCGGCTGGTTCGTCGACCAGCATCGCAATCACGTCGAGCAGCTTCGTGACCTTGCGGAACGCGACTTCCTGACGGGAATCCTCAACACGCGAGTCTTCGACGAGGCGCTGGCGCGGCGGTGCGCTGCGGGCAGTCCCTTCGTCCTGCTGCTCGGGGACATCGACGACCTCAAGGCAGTCAACGACACGCACGGTCATGCCACCGGCAACACCGAGCTGCGCCGGGTCGCCGACGCGCTCGGCCACGCCGTGCGCCCGGGCGACGAGCTCGCTCGAGTGGGCGGCGACGAGTTCGCGATCCTCGCCGACGGCACGGCCGACGACGCCGCCGGGCTCTGCGCGAAGCTCCGCGACCGGCTGAAGAGCCAAGACCTGCACGTCACGTTCGGCTGGGCGGCGCTGACGCACGACGGGGTGGCTCCGCTCGAGCTCTTCCGCAAGGCGGACGACCGCCTCTACGCGGCGAAGCTCGTCGCGCGGAACCACCGCGTCGTGCAGCAGCTCGTCAGCTCACGTCCTGTCTAGGCAGCCTCGGCGAGCACCGGCTCCGCGACTTCCTCCTGGACGCGCGGCCGCCGCGGGATCGCGAAGGCCGTCAGCGCGCCGAGGAAGACGACCGCGGCGCCGACCCAGACGGCAGGCGTCATGCCGTCGACGAATGCGGTGCCGCTCTGGTAGCCGCCGTAGTGCGACCAGATCGATGCCAGCACCGCGACACCGAAGACGCCGCCGAGCTCGCGGATCGCGTTCTGCGCGCCTGATGCCTTGCCTTCCTCTTCCTTGCGCACCGCGGCGAGGATGACGTTCGCGACGGGGGCCCAGAACATCGCCATGCCGATGCCGGAGGCCATGAACGGCAGCACGAGATGCGAGTAGGGCGTCGTCGGCGTGGCGATCGCTGCGATCGCACCGAGCCCCGCGGACTGCAGTAGCAGGCCGATGCCCATCAGCCGCGCGCCACCGATGCGATCCGAGAGCGCGCCGGCGACCGGCGCGACGAACATCGGCATGAGCGTCCACGGCAGGATCCGCAGGCCGGAGCCGAAGGGCGAGTAGCCCTGCACGGTCTGGAAGAACTGCGTCAGCAGGAAGATCGAGCCGAACATGCCGAAGAACATCAGCAGTGACGCGAGGTTCGCAAGAGCAAAGACGCGGTTGCGGAAGAAGCGCATCGGCAGCATCGGCGCCTCCGCCCGCTGCTCCCAGAGAACGAACAGGGCGAGCAGGATCACGCCGGCCGTGAGCGAGCCCACGATCTGCGGCGACGACCACCCGACCGCGTTGCCGCGGACGAGTCCCCAGACGATCCCGAAGAGACCGGCGCTGGCGAGCGCAAGACCGGGGAGGTCGAGCTTGCCGGCGGGACCGTACGTCTCGTCGAGCCGCAGCAACGCCAGCGGGATGAGCGCGACGCCGATCGGGACGTTCAGCCAGAAGATCCAGTGCCAGGAGATGCCGCTCACGACGGCGCCGCCGACGAGCGGGCCGAAGGCGACAGCAAGCCCGGCGATGCCGCTCCAGGCGCCGATGAAGGCTCCGCGTCGATTCGCCGGGACGCCCGCGCTGAGGATCGTCAGCGTCAGCGGCGTGACGATGGCGCCGCCGACGCCCTGAGCGGCACGCGCGGCGATCAGCGCGCCCGCGGTCGGCGCGAGCGCTGCGGCCGCGGACGAGACGGTGAAGATCGTCAGCCCGACCGCAAGCATGCGGCGGCGGCCGAAGCGGTCGCCCAAAGCTGCGCCGGTGAGCAGGAGCACGGCGAACGTCAGCGTGTACGCGTTCACAGTCCACTCGAGGCTCTCGATCGACGCGTGCAGGTCCTTGCGGATCACCGGCAGCGCCGTGGTGACGACGAGGTTGTCCAGCGTGGCCATGAAGACGGCCGCGGAGGTGATCGCGAACGTCCACATCGTGCGGGTCTTGGCT
>DATFTK010000208.1:0-14787 GCA_035262005.1 Gaiellaceae bacterium
GCGCTCAGCCTCGAAAACCGCCTCCGTGACGTCGCCGAGATCTTCCCCGTCGGCCTGCAGAGGCAACGGCACGTCGCAACGCACCTCGATCCGGTCCAGGTCGTGGCCCCGGAGCGCGTTGCGCGCCGGCTTGCCCGTCGCGAGCGCGAACAGCAGCGGCGGGAGCGTGCGCGGCGTCAGAAACCGCGGCGCCAGGAAGTCGAGACCGTCGTCGAACACCGCGGTAGGCGCCGTCTTGATCGCAAGCGCCTTCAGGAAGGTGTAAGGACTGCCGTTCGAGACGAGAACGAAGGCGGCGCGTCCGAAGCCGTCAATCTCGAGCACCGGGTCGAACCGTCCGCGGCGCTCGAAGACGAGCTGCGCGAACGTTCTGACGAAAGCGATGTCGCCGGGCCTGCGCCCAGCCGGCGAGCGCCCGAGCTCGTCGACGCGCCGGACCGCCTCGGCATCGATCCCGATGCCGGCGTTGAACGTGAACCGGCGGCCGTTCACGCGTCCCGTGGAGATCGTGCGCACCCGGTTTTCGACGACGGCATCGGCAAGTCGCTCGGCGGCTTCGACCGGTTCGCGGGGCAGGCCGAGCGCCCGCGGCAGGACGCTCGTCCCGCCACCCGGCACGAATCCGATCGGCAGGTCGTCGCGCTCGACGCCGTTGACGACCTCGTTGAAGCCGCCGTCGCCCGAGAAGACGATCAGTGCATCCGCGTCCGACCACTCACGTGCGAGGTCGACCGCGTGCCGCGGGCGTTCGGTCCGGACGGTGCGCACGAACGCCGTCTTCATGAGCGCATGCTCGACGGCAGAGATCGATTCGTCGTCGACGTGTGACGCGAACGGGTTGACGATCAGGACGACGCGCTTCATCGGCCACGAGCATGCCATGGGGACGGCGTCAGCTCGAAGCGATCACCTATCGCGGGGTCGCGTAGCCGCGCATTCCGTCGAGCATGACGTCAAAGAAGCGGTCGGCGAGCCCGTCGGTGTCCGTTTCCGGGCGAATCCAGGTGTACGCCCAGTTCGCCGCCGAGAGCGCGAGCAGCGTCGCCGTCGCGTCGTCGAGGTCGGTTCGCAGCCCACCGAGCTCGCGACCCTCGCGAAAGAGCGCCCGGAAGCGCTCCTCGTACCTCCGCCGCTCGGCGACGAACTCCTCACGGCGCTCGCCCTCGAGGTAGCGCCACTCGCGGATGAACACGGTTGCGACGTCGAGTTGCTCCGCGACGACGCGGAGATGCGCGCGGAGCGCGAGCCGGATCCGCTCCGTCGGCGGCGCCGTGTCGTCGATCGCGTCGAGCGCCGCATGGAACGCGGCGGCGCCGTCGCGCGCGACCTCCCAGAGCAGGTCGGCCTTCGAGTCGATGTGGGCGTAGAGCGAGCCCTTCTGGACGCCCATCGACTCGGCGAGATCGCCGATCGACGTGCCGTGGTAGCCCTTCTCGGCGAACAGCCGGGCGGCCTGGCGCGTGAGCTCGTTTCGCCTCGTGCCCACCCTGGTACCCTAACGATCGTTAGGGTCGATGAGCGAGCGCGAACAGGCATTCCTCGAGTACGTCCAGTCCGGCGGCCAGGTGGAAGCCGGTGACTGGCTGCCCGACGACTACCGGGCGAAGCTCATCAAGTTCATCGAGATGCACGGCAACTCGGAGCTGATGGGCGTGCTGCCCGAGCGCGAGTGGATCCTGCGTGCACCGACGCTGCAGCGGAAGCTCGCCCTGACCGCAAAGGTGCAGGACGAGGTCGGGCACTCCCAGCTCATCTATCGCGTCGTCGAGGATCTCGGCAAGCCGCGCGAGCTGTGCCTCGACGACCTGATCTCCGGCAAGGCCAAGTTTCACAACGTCTTCCACTACCCGACGAAGACGTGGGGCGACGTCGGCGTGATCGCCTGGCTCGTCGACGCGGCGGCGATCATCTCGCAGAAGGCGCTGCTGAAGTGCTCGTACGCGCCGTACGCCCGGATCATGAAAAAGATCTGCTGGGAGGAGTCGTTCCACATCCTCCACGGCCGTGACGTCGTGCTGACGTTGATGAACGGCACTGACGCGCAGCGCGAGCTCGTGCAGGAGGCGGTGACCCGTTGGTGGGGCCCGTTGATGCAGTTCCACGGCAACCCGATCCCCAAGGACGAGGATCCGATGTACGTCTGGCGGATCAAGTCGCAGGGGAACGAGGAGGCGCGGCAGCAGTTCCTCGACGGCTATGTACCGCAGATCTGGGAGCTCGGCCTCACCGTGCCGGATCCGAAGCTGCGCAAGAACGACGACGGCGTCTGGGAGTACACCGAGCCGGACTGGGACGAGCTCCGCAGCGTCGTCACCGGACACGGCCCGAAGTCGCAGGATCGGCTCGACCTGCGCCGGCACGCACGCGAGAACTCGGCGTGGGTGCGCAGCATCGTGCTCGCCCGAGCCGCGTGATCTACGAAGTCTTCCGGCAGGAACGCAAGGGGCAGCCGTTCCAGCACGCCGGTTCGGTCGAGGCGGCGGACAACGCGTTCGCCGATGTCTACGCGCGCGAGCAGTACGGCCGTCGCGGCGAGTCGACCGCGCTCTGGATCGTCCCGCGCGAGGCGATCGTCGAGGTCGACGACTTCGTCGACGAGCTCAACCGCAACTACCACCGCGTCGACGGCTACTCGCTGAAACAGAAACTCAAGGAGGCACGTGAACGAGTCGGAAGCGCGCTCGTTGCTCGAGATCGCTGACGACGAGCTGATTCTCGGCTGGCGCGACTCGGAGTGGACCGGGATTGCGCCGCTGCTCGAGGAGGACGTCGCCTTCTCGTCGATCGCGCAGAACGAGATCGGTCACGCGCGCGCCTTGTACGAGCTCGTCGCGCGCGAGCGCAGCACGACCGCGGACGAGCTGGCGTTCGACCGTGCGCCCAACGAGTATCGCAACTCGCGCCTTGTCGAGCTGCGTCTGCTCGAGTGGGAGAAGACGATCGCGCGCCACTGGCTCTATGAGCAGGCCGACGCCGAGCGGCTCGAGCGGCTGAAGCGGTCGGACAACGCAGAGGTCGCAGGTCTCGCCGCGAAGATCGACCGCGAAGAGGCGTACCACCGCATGCACGCGAAGATGTGGTTCGACCGGCTCAAGGACGAGCCGCGCTTCACCGCCGCTGTCGACGAGCTCCGGCCCCTGCTCGACGAGGGACGGGACGAGCACACGCCCGAGCTCGGCGAGCTCTGGGAGGAGATGACGATGGTGCGCCGCTCGCAGCCGGCGGGGACGAAGTGGTAACCGCAGCGCGGGTCTGGGAGGCGCTCGCCGAGATTCCCGATCCCGAGATTCCCGTCATCTCGCTCGTAGACCTCGGCGTCATTCGCGACGTCGCCGTCGAGAACGGCACCGTGCGCGTCGGGTTCACGCCGACGTTCCTCGGCTGTCCGGCGCTCGAGGTGATGCGCGACGCGATGGCGGAGCGCATCCGCGAGCTCGGCGCGGAGCCCGAGATCGAGGTGGTCACCGACGACGCCTGGTCGACCGACCGCATCACGGGGGAGGGACGGGAGAAGCTGCGCACGGCAGGCTTCGCCCCACCGGCGCCGAGAGAGGCGTCGGCACCGACGCTCGTGCAGCTGCAATCGAACGTCTTCCGCTGCCCGTACTGCGGTTCGACCGACACGCGGCTCGAGAACATCTTCGGGCCGACGCCGTGCCGATCGCTGCGCTACTGCGCGAGCTGCAGGCAGCCGTTCGAGCAGTTCAAGACGATCTAGCGCCGCAGACCAGACTGCTCAGCCGCCGGACGACCTAGGCCTTCGCGAGTACCTGCCGCTCGTGCTCGGCCGGCTCGCCGCGGCGCAGCTCGCGGCTGCGCTCGGCCTCGGCGTTGACCTCGGCGCCGAGCAACAACGCGACCCCGCTCAGCCAGAGCCAGGTCAGCATGATCACGACCGCCGCGAGCGAGCCCCACGCCTTGTTGTACGACCCGAACCGGCTGACGTAGAACGCAAAGGCCGCCGATCCGACCAGCCAGATAGCGATCGCCACGACCGCGCCGAGCGTGAGAAAGGCCCAGCGCCGATGCTTCACGTTCGGCCCGAGATACATGACCCCGGCGAAGGCGATCAGCAATCCGGCGATCAGGAGCGGCCACTGTGCGACCCACCAGACGATCTGGACGGCCGACGGCTCACCGACGGCGTTGCCCACCCAATGCGAGAGCTGCGGGCCGAGGACCAGCAGTCCGAACACGAGCGCGAACCCGATGAGCGCGAACAGCGCCATCGCCAGCGCGGCGAACCGGCGGCGGACGAAACCGCGACTCTCCTCGCGGTCGTACGCGATGTTCACCGCCCAGATCACGTTCTGCATTGCCCCGGTCACACTCCAGATCGCCAGGAGGGCACCCACACTCAGCAGCGCCACGCCGGTGCCGTGATGCTGAGTCAGGTTCCTGAGGCTGTCCTCGAGGAGACTCGTCGCCTCCCGCGGCATGATCACCTTCAGCTTGTCGATCACCGTCGAGATCGCGTCTGGACCGGCAACGAGGCTGAAGACACCGATCGTGACGAGAAGCGCCGCCGGGATCGCAAGGAAGGCGTAGTACGCGAGCGCCGCGGCGATGTTCGTCATGTGGTCGCTGTTGCATCTCTTGACCGCGCGACGAACGACCGCGAAGGAGTCACGGCGCATGCCGGCGCAGGTACCCGGGCGGCGCTCTCACAAACGCCGGAAGAATGGGCGTGTGCCGCGACACATCGTCCTCCTGCGTGGGATCAACATCGGCTCGCGGAACCGCATCGCGATGCCGAAGCTGCGCACCGTACTCGAGGCTGCCGGCTTCGAGGACGTGGCCAGCTATCTGCAGAGCGGCAATGTCGTCCTCTCGAGCCGTGCCGACCCGGGGGACGACGTGCGGCGGGTGATCACGGACGAATTCGGCCTCGATATCGCCGTCGTCACGCGCACGCGCGCGGAGCTTGCGAAGGTCGTCGCGCACAACCCGCTGGCCCGCGTCGCCAAGGAACCGAAGCGCTACCAGGTCAGCTTCTGCGACGCGAAGCCGTCACGCGAAGTCGTGCGCCTCATCGAGGACACAGCCGCACCGGGCGAGCGCGTCGTGGTGCACGGACGCGAGATCTACGCGTGGCACCCCGACACGATCGCCCGGTCGAAGCTCTGGGCACTCCTGGCCGGCCAGAAGCTCGGCGTCACTGCGACGGCGCGGAACTGGGCAACGGTTCGGAAGCTGCTGGAGCTTGCTGATGCTTCAGCGCCCAGTTGAGCGCCTCGTCGGCGATCTCCTCCCAGCCGTCCATGCCCGCCATGAAGTGCGTCCGGCCCACGTACGTCTTGAGCTCGGTCGGCGACGGCGCCTTGCTCTGCAACGTCCGGATCTTCTGGTTGAGGGAGATCGGGCTGATGTGATCCAGGCTGCCGGCGATGAGCAGCAACGGCGGCCTGGTAGCCATTCCGGCGTCGACGGAGGCAGGCGAGCTGAGCGCGTCGAAGAACGGCCTGTTCGTGCCCGGGATGTACTGCTCGTCGTAGATCCGCTTCGAGTCGGCCTCGCTGAGCGTGTTCGTGAAGCGGTACTGGAACTGCTTCACGGAGAGCGGGCACAACCCGTCACGGTCGAACGGATTCTTGAGCGCCGGGAACCCCGACCGCAGGGTCGAGAGCGGCAGGAGAAGGATGCCTTTCGGCGGCGCGGTGCCGATCGCGACGCCGGCGGCACCGAGCCCTCGGTTGAGCAGGAGTTGCATCGCCAACCCGCCGAATGAGTGCCCGATGATGATCGGCGGCCGGTCGAGGCCTCGGATCAACTGCTCGTAGTGGTCGACGATCTGCGTCAGGCTCAGGCCTTTGAGGCCCGACGGATCGCGGCGCGTCTCTTCCGGATCCTTGACGCCCGGCCAACCCGGAGCGATCGCCTTGTAGCCACGGTCGCGGTAGTGGTCGACCCAGTCGTCCCAGCTCCGCGGGGTCATCCACATACCGTGGATCAGGACGACGGTCTGTGCTTCAGCGCTCATGGGCGCCTCCCCGGATTGTCATGGCGACCCCTGCGGCCAGTTATCGCACAGAGCGGAGGGGTAATGCCACCCAGACGTCCGCCCCGCCGCCGGGTCGGTTCGCCGCGTGGGCCTCCCCACCGTGAGCACGCGCGATCGTGTCGACGATCGCCAGGCCGAGGCCGCTGCCGTCGGCGGGCGCGCGATCGGCGCGGGTGAAGCGCTCGAAGGCGTGCGCGAGGTAGTCAGGCGGGAACCCGGCGCCATGGTCCAGCACGTGTAGCTCGACGCTGCCGTTCCGCCGCCCCGCGGTGAGCATGACGTCGCCGCCGCCGTGGCGTTGCGCGTTGTCGAGCATGTTCATCAGCGCCTGCTCGAGCCGGAGCGGATCGGCACGCACGACCAACGGTTCTGCTTCGACTTCGGCGCCGTACAGCTTCGCAACGTGTCGTGCGACATCGGCGAGGTCGAGCTCGTCGAGCTTCAACGGCACGCGTCCGTCGTCAGCACTCGCGAGCAACAGGAGCCCGTCTGCCAGCCGGGAGAGCTGCGCCGTGCTCTCGGCCGCGGAGGCGAGCGCTTCGCGCAGTTCAGCCGGCGAACGTGAACCGCTCTGGGCGAGCTCGAGCTCGGTGGTGAGGTGCGAGAGCGGTGTGCGCAGCTGATGGCTGGCGTCCGCGACGAAACGGCGCTCCCGCCGCACCCCAGCCTCGAACGGCCGGAGCGCCGCACCGGCGAGTGCGAATCCGGCCAGCGCGGCGAGCAGCAGCGCAACAGGCCCGCCGATCAGGAACGCCTCCCGGACGCTGCTCAGCGTCTCGGCGCGATTCTCGCGCGTGACACCGGTGACGAGGACCTGTCCGCTGACCGGCACCGCGAGCAAGCGCGCGGGCTCGTCGAGGCCGGGCACCGACGGCCGGTTCACGAACAGCTCGCCGTCGCGAGCAAGCCGGAGCTCCGAAGCGCTGATCAAGCTGCGCCGCGTCAGCGGTGGGGTCGCGTCCAGTACCCGGCCGCGAGCGGTGAGGAGCTGCGCGAACGATTCGCCGGGCTCGACGAGTCGTCCTTCCGTCGTCCGCAGCGAACCGCGACGGCGCACGAGCGCAGAGAGATCCTGCGCGCGGCCGCGCAGTTGCTGGTCGAGGGTGCGACTGAGGTCGGTCGCGATGCGCGCATACGCGAACCAGCCGACGCCCGCGAGCACGAGCGCCATCGCAAGCGAGAACAGCAGCGTCAGCCGGATCCGAAGCGGCAGCATCACGCCGCGAGCCTGTAGCCCGCGCCACGGACTGTCTCGAAGCGGTCCGCACCGAGCTTCTGTCTCAGGTAGCGGACGTAGACGTCGACGACGTTCGACCGGTTCTGGTACGCGAAGTCCCACGCGTGCTCGAGCAGTTGCACCCGGGACAGCACCTGCCCCGGCCGGCGCATGAAGGTCTCCAGCAGCGCGAACTCCTTCGGGGACAGCTGCACCTCGTCCTCGCCGCGCCAGACGCGGCGCGACGCAGGGTCGAGCCGGAGCTCGCCGACAACGAGCTCCGTCGGCCGCTCGACGCCGCCGCGCCGGGCGAGCGCGCGCAGGCGTGCAAGGAGCTCAGCGAGCGAGAACGGCTTCGTCAGGTAGTCGTCGGCGCCCGCGTCGAGCCCGGCAACCCGGTCCTCGACGCCGTCACGTGCAGTCAGCATCAACACGGGCGTCCAGACGCCTGCGGTGCGAAACCTCCGGCACGTCTCGAAGCCGCCCATCCCGGGCAACATGACGTCGAGCACGATCGCGTCGTACTCGTGCGCCTCGACGAGCCAGACGGCCTCCTCGCCCTCCGCCGTCACATCCGCGGCGTGCCCCTGCTCGGCCAGCCCGCGCCGGAGCAGTGCGGCCATCTTGGGCTCGTCCTCGACGACCAGGACCCGCATGGCCCCATATGTTCGCTGTTCTCGATGAGAGCCGGATGAAGGCAGCTCTCATCGCTGTCTAACCTGCGCCGCCTACGCTGCAGGCATGTCGCCGCGCTCGCTCCTCGCCGCCGGTCTCGTCGCAGCGGCGATCTGCGCGCAGGCGGCCCGGGCAGCGCCTCCGGCTTTCGTCCTCCGCGTGACCAATCCGTGGTTTCCGCTCGAGCCCGGCACGACGTTCGTCTACACCGGCGAGAAGGACGGCGAGCGCGGACGCGACGTCGTCACCGTGACGCCCGAGACAAAGGTGATCCGCGGCGTGCGCTGCACGAAGGTGTCCGATCGGCTGTATCTGCGGGGCCGTCTCGCCGAGCGCACGACCGATTACTACGCACAGGACGCGCACGGCACCGTCTGGTACTTCGCCGAAGACACGGCCGAGCTGAATGCCGCCGGGAAGGTCACGAGCCGGGAGGGGACGTGGCGGGCCGGCGTCGATGGCGCAAAGGCGGGCATCTTCATGCCCGCCCAGCCGCAGGTCGGGCAGTCGTTCCGGCAGGAGTACCTCAAGGGGCACGCCGAGGATCACTTCCAGGTGATCCGGCTCTCCGGCAGGTCGATGCTGACGAAAGAGTGGACGCCGCTCGAGCCGGATACGCTCGACCACAAGCGCTACAGGCGCGGCACGGGCCTCATCGAGGAGCAGACGGTCAAGGGCGGCAACGAGCACTGGACGCTTGCCGACGTGCGCCATGGGTAGGCTCGACCTAATGGCACGCGTCGAGATCTTTTATTGCCCCGTCTGAAGCGGCTATGACGAACGGGCCGCGAGTCTCGCGGCCGAGCTCAACCAAGCCGGGCACGCCGCCGAGCCCGTCTCCGGGGCGAAGAGCCAGTACGACGTCGTCGCCGACGGCGACCTCGTCTTCTCTAAACAGCAGGAAGGTCGCTGGCCGGAGCCGGGGGAGGTCCTGCAGGCACTAGCCGCGGGTAGCGCGCGGTGAGCAGCAGCGTGTACCCCAGCGTCTCGAGCTCGTAGCGCAGGCAGAACGTCCCGAGCTCCTGCAGTCCGGCGGTTGTGCGGCCGAGCGCAAGCCCGGCGAACCACGCAGGGACCGCTGCGAGTGTCAGCACGACCCGCAGCGCCGTCGCCAGCAGCAGCGGCGGGATCGCAAGCACCAGCCTGAACAGGGTGACGAGCCGCGGCTGACGCGGCCGCTCGGGCAACTCGATCACGAAGGGGTGCGTCTGGGTGTGCAGCGGATCCGGATAGCGCGCGGAGAGTAGGAAGAACCAGGCGGTGACCTGGCCGACGTACCTCACATACGCGGCGATGAACCGGTGCAGCCACGTCGGCAGGCGGCCGTCGATCAAAAGAGCGAGCCAGGCGACCGCCAACGCGGGCGCGGCGACGAAGCTCCAGACGGCGATGACAACCGCCTGCGGGACGTAGAGAACGACACGGAACAGCACCACGAACCGGCCGCGGCGGAGCGGCTCCGCGTCGCGGACCCGTAGACGTTCGGCGCCCATGGGAGTGGGTACGGTACTGCGGGTGCGGCGGGCGTACCTCCTCGTGGTCGCGTTGGGCCTGCTCGCCGGTTGTGGCTCCAGCGGTCAGCGCCTGACCCGCGACGAGTACGCGTCGCAGGCTGACGCGATCTGCCAGAGGTACAAGCAGAAGACGGATGCGCTCTCGCGTCCGACATCGCTGGCCGAGCTCGCAACCGACTCCGATCAGCTCCTGCCGCTACTCCACGCCGCGCGGGGCGAGTTGCGTGCGCTGCGTCCCCCCGCCGAGGAGGAGGCGACGGCGAACGCGTGGCTCGACGAGTTCGACGTGACGATCGACGACGTCAAGAAGATCCGCGACAAGGCAAAGGCGGGCGACAGGGCTGGGGTCGCTGCAGTTGCAAGGCCGGCGCTGCGACGCGACCGCCGTGCGAACGAGCTCGCAACGCAGCTCGGAATGACCGTCTGCTCGAAGGACTAGGCGCCGCGGAAACGCGGCGGCCGCTTCTCGAGAAACGCGGCGACCCCCTCTTTGAAGTCCTCGGTCTGCGTGGCCGCCGCCTGCAGCTGCGCCTCGCGCTCGAGCTGCTCGTCGAGCGAGGCCGTGACGGCGTGGTCGAGCAGCCGTTTCGTCATCCCGACCCCGCGGGTGGGTAGCTCCGCGAGCTGCGCAGCGAACGAGGCGGCGCGTGCGCCCAGGGCATCCAGCTCCACGACCTCCGAGATGAGCCCCCACACCTGCGCCTCGGCCGCCGTCAGCCTCCTGCCCGAGGCGAGCCACTCGAACGCCCGCGCCGGCCCGAGTATGCGGGTGACGAAGTACGACCCGCCCGAGTCCGGGATCAGGCCGATGTTGATGAAGGCCGGGACGAAGGTCGCCGAATCGGCGGCGATACGCAGGTCGCAGGCACAGGCCAGGGACATGCCGGCACCGGCGGCGGCGCCGTTGACCGCGGCGATCACCGGCTTCTCGAGCGCCCGGATCGCCCGGATGTTCGGGTGGTAGTTGTCGCGCAGGCGCGAGCCGATGTCGCCCGGCGCTTCGCGGAACTCGGTCAGGTCCTGGCCGACGCAGAAGCCGCGGCCGGCGCCCGTGATGACGACCGCGCGCACGCCGCCGTCGCGCGCCTCGCGCAAGGCCGTTGCGAGAGCGCGGTGCATCCCGGTGTTGAACGCGTTGAGGACGTCCGGACGGTTGAGCGTGATCGTCAGGACCGCGCCGTCGCGGCTCGTCTCGACCTCGGCCATCGGCCTGACTTTCGCAGATCGCGCAGCCAGCGGAGCCGTTGCTAGCTTGGCCTGATGGAGCCTCAGTTCGTCTCACTCCCGTCGGAGGACGAGGCACTCGACGCCTACTCCCAGACGGTGATCGCGATCGCGGAGCAGCTGTCGCCGTCCGTCGCGAACGTCCGCCTACGGCGCGGAGGCGGCAGCGCCGTCGTGATCACTCCCGACGGCTTCATGCTCACCTCGGCACACGTCGTCGCGCGGACGCGTGGAGGCCGCGTGTCGTTCGTCGACGGCCGCGAGCTGGAGTTCGGGGTCGTCGGCACCGACCCGCTGTCCGACCTCGCCGTGCTCCGCGCAGACGGAGGCGAGCTGGTCCCTTGCGTGCTCGGCGACGCCGAGCACCTCCGCGTCGGCCAGCTCGTCGTCGCGATCGGCAATCCCCACGGCTTCACGGGCTCGGTGACGGCCGGGGTCGTCTCCGCGCTCGGGCGGTCGTTGCCGACGCGCTCCGGCGCGAATGTCCGCGTCGTCGACAACGTCATCCAGACCGACGCGGCACTCAACCCGGGGAACTCGGGCGGCGCGCTCGCCGACGGGCATGGCCGCGTCGTCGGCATCAACACTGCGGTTGCGGGGGTCGGCCTCGGCCTCGCCGTTCCGATCAACACGGCGACGCGGAAGATCGTCGGCGCGCTGATGACCGAAGGACGCTTTCGCCGCGCCTACCTCGGAATCGCCGGCGGCCCGCGACCACTGCCGCCGCGGCTTGCCCGAAAGCTCGGGCGCTCCGGGGGCGTCGAGATCGTGCAGGTCGTCGAGGGTGGGCCGGCGGATCGTGCCGGGCTGCGGCCCGAGGATCTGATCGTGGAGCTCGACGGAACGCCGATCGAGGGCATGGACGAGCTGCAGCGCGTTGTCGTCAGCGAGCTGATCGGCCGTGCGGTTCGCGCCAAGGTCGTGCGCGAAGGGCAGGAGCAGGAGCTGGAGCTCGTGCCTGCCGAGCTCGACGGCTGATCCCGTAGAGTCCGGACCAGGTGCAGCCGGCGACCGTCTTTCCGTGGCTGACATACGACGACGCCCAAGCGGCGATCGCCTTCCTCGAGAATGCCTTCGGCGGCGAGCTCGGTCGGATCGAGACGACCGACGACGGCTCCGTCGCCCACGCCGAGCTGAGGTTCGGCAACGGCCTCGTGATGGTCGGCTCCGCCCGGCCCGACCTGCCGGCGTCGGCCGGAACGAGCGGGCGCGGTTCCGGCATCTACATCGTCGTCGACGATGTCGACGCGCACCACGCGCGCGCCCGTGACGCCGGCGCGAACGTCACGGCGCCACCGCGGGACCGCGGCTATACGCGCGAGTACGCCACACGAGATCCCGAAGGCAACGTGTGGCACTTCGGCACGTACCAGCCGCTCGAGGGCGACTAGAGATGCACGTCGAGCGCCGGCTGCCCTCGCCGTCGCTCCGCCCGTACCTGCTCCGGCCGATCGAGGGCTGGGAGCAGTCGCATGCGGCTCAGGCACAGCTGCGCGAGGTGCCGTTCCCCGGCGTGCCGCTGATCTTCGGGCTCGACACGGCCTGGGAGATCGACGGGCCGATGACGAGCGAGCGCGAAGCGAGCTTCGTTGCCGGCCTGCACGCGGCGCCGACGCTCGTTCGTCCGAGCGGGCCCTCGTGGTCGTGCGTCGAGCTGCGGCTGACGCCGATCGCGGCGCACCGCATCTTCGGGGTGCCGATGCACGAGCTCGCCAACCGCACAGTCGCGCTCGCCGACGTCGCACCGGAGGCGGACGAGCTCGTCGAGCGACTCCGCGAGGCGCCGTGGCCGGAACGGTTCGACCTGATCGAGCGGTTCCTGCTCCGCCGGCTCGACACGGCACGCGAGTCGGCGCGCGGAGTCGAGTGGTCCTGGCAGGAGCTGCGGCGAACTGAGGGACGTGCCCCGATCGGGGAGCTCGCGAACGAGCTGGGCTGGAGCCACCGGCGGCTGATCGTCCGCTTCCGCGAGCAGGTCGGCCTCACACCGAAGGCGGTCGGGCGGGTGATGCGCTTCGATCACGCGGTGCGGGCGCTCCGATCGGCGGCGGCAGAGTTGGCGGAGGTCGCCTACGACTGCGGCTATTACGACCAGGCGCACATGAATCGCGACTTCCGCGAGCTCGGCGGCACGACGCCGCAGGCGTTCCGCTCCTCGCTGCTCGAGTTGGGCGGCGTCGCGGCCTAGCGTCAATTCCGTCCAAGACACCGCGAGCGCCAGCTGCCACTCTGCTGCCATGACCAAGCCAACAGTGTTTCCATCGTTGAAGTATGCGAATGCACAGGCCGCGCTCGAGTTTCTGCAAGCTGCCTTCGGTGCGTATGAGCACGCCGTCCATCGTGGCGACAGCGGACGGATCGTCCACGCCGAAGTGAGCTTCGGGAACGGCATCGTGATGTTCGGCACGGCGTCGAACGGCGCTGCAACCCACGGCGACGTCTACATCGCCGTCGAGAACCCGGACGCGCTCTACGAGCAAGCTCGCGCGGCCGGAGCTGAGATCGTGCGCGACCTGTCCGAGACGGAGTACGGCTCTCGCGAGTTCGGTGCGAAGGACCCCGAAGGCAACGCGTGGTACTTCGGGACCTACCAGCCGTTCGACTAGATCTCCGCTGGGTGCGTGTGCGACTCGTGGCGAGCGAGCTCGTACACGACCTGCGCCACCAGCATGACTGCGAACACCCACACGACGGCCAGCGGACTGAGGCCGAGCGGAATGAGCAGCAGGGCGATCGCGGCGGTCGAGAGCCGGAGCACGACGTCGGAGTCGATGACCATCGTGCCCGCGACGAGCTGAATGACACCGAGCCCGAACATCGCAAGCGCCAGCCCGGCGCTGAGGATCCAGCCGGTGTCGTCGTAGTGATGGTCACCGCCGGAAGCGAGGATCGCGAGCTTTACGCCGGCGCCGAGCGCCGCGAGACCGGAGACCACGAAGTAGTTCATGTACACGTAGGTGAGCCCGCCGACGATGCCGCGTGAGGTCAACGCGCCCTCGTCGAGGAAGTCGAAGTAGATCCACCAGAGCGCCGCCGCGACGACAAAGCCGCCGAGAGCCGCCGCCGCGGAGCCCGCGTCCCAGCTCACCTTCGAGACGCCGAGAACGACGGCCAGCACCGATTCGCCGAGGACGATCAGAGTCAGCAGCCCGAAGCGCTCGGGCAGGTGACGCCGGTCGACCGGCGCGTCGCGGATCGACCTCCAGCCGCGAATGGGCGCGACGAGCTCGATCAGGAGCGCAATGCCCCAGAGGACGTAGACCCACGGCTTGTCGAACGCGATCGAGACGGCCCAGATGACGACGGCGAGGCTGAACAGGTCCAGGAGCGTTCGGGTGAGGATGCGCGCCTCCGGCACGTGTCGGTTCGCGCGGGCGTAGAGCGCAATGAGCACGATCCGCACAGAGAGGTACGCGAGCGGGAATCCCTTGGTGTCCCCCTCGAAGACGCTCGGAATCGTCGTCGCGAGCACCGCGACTCCGAACATCGCCGCCAGCATGAACAGCCGATAGACGAGATCGTCGGTGTCGAAGCGGTTGGCATAGAACGTAAATCCCATCCACGCCCACCAGACCGGCACGAACAGGCCGAGGAACTCGAAGAAGCGCGCCCGCGTCGGCTCCGCCGCGAGCGCATTCGCGAGCTGACTGACGGCAGCGACGAAGACGAGGTCGAAGAAGAGCTCGAGCCAGGTCGCGCGGCGTTGCCCCTCGATGTCGCGGCCGCGGGTGCGCAGGCGCGGCGGCTCGAGCAGCCGCGCGAAACCGGTCAACGGCCCCTGAAGTCCGGCTTCCGCTTTTCGGTGAAAGCGCTGAGCCCTTCCTTCGCGTCCTCAGAAGCAAACGCAAGGTAGAGCGCACGCCGCTCGTACTCGAGGCCGAGTTCGAGCGTCGACTCGTATGCGCGGTCGACGGCCTCCTTCGCAAGCCGTGTCGCGACCGGGCCTTTGGAGGCGATATCGCGCGCGACGCGCTTCGCCTCGACGAGCCACGCCTCCTGGGTGACGACGCGCGCCACCAGCCCGACCTCGAGCGCCTCGCTTGCGTTCAGCAGGCGCCCGCTCAGGATGACGTCCATCGCGACCGCCTTTCCGACGGCGCGCGTCAGGCGCTGGGTGCCGCCGGCTCCGGGGATGATTCCGAGCGAGGTCTCGGGCT
>DATFTK010000209.1:0-4123 GCA_035262005.1 Gaiellaceae bacterium
TCACATCGAGAACTATCGGCTCCACTTCATCGTCTTCGGGATCGTTGGTGCTCTGGCGTTCGTTCTCGGCTATGCGGCAGCTGAGGCGGCGAACCGGCGCGGCGACGCCCGCGTCCTCCTGCTCTCGCTCGCGTTCATGGCGACCGGCGGCTTCCTCGGCCTGCACGCGCTGGGCACCCAGGAGGTGCGCTTCACGAATGAGCACCCGGGCTTCATGGTCGCGATCCCGGTCGGGCTGTTCGTGGCCGCGCTGTTCGCCGCCGCGTCGGCGTTCGTCGACGAGTGGCCGGAGCTCGGCCCGACGCTGATCCGTCACCGGACGCTGCTCCGCGCGGCAGTCCTCCTGACGATGGTCGCGTGGTTCGTCTGGACGGTGCTCGACCTGCCGCCGCTCAGGACGCAGAGCGGCGAGGCGGCGACCGACCATCTGATCCTCGTGATCGCCGTCCTCGGAACGGTCATCTACGCCGTCAGCGCGGCGCGCTACTTCCAGATCTTCCGCCAACACAGCAGCCTGCTGCCGGCGGCGGTGACAGCGTGCTTCCTGCTGCTGGCAGAGGCATTGATCGGGGTTGCAGTCACCGGCGAGCGCAAGTGGCACGCGAGCTGGTGGGAGTGGCACGGCCTGATCGTCGCCGCCTATCTGATCATCGGCTTCGCGGTGCAGCGCGAGTGGCGGGACGAAAGATTCCGTCAGCTCTACCTCCCGTCGACGCGCGAGCGGCGGCAGCACGTCAGCGTCCTCTTCGGCGATCTCGTCGGGTTCACTGGTTTCGCGGAGCGGTCGGCGCCGACGGACGTCGCAACGGTGCTGAACGCGTATTGGAGCGCCGCCGCGCCGCTGCTCACGCGCTACGGCGGCGTCGTGGAGAAGTTCATCGGTGACGGGATCGTCGCCGTCTTCAACAATCGAGGCGACCAGCCGGATCACGCCGTTCGCGCGGCCGGCGCCGCACTCGCGCTGCAGGACAGCTTCGCCGATCTCGCGGCGCAGCATCCCGATTGGCCTCGGATGCGCGTCGGCGTCAACAGCGGCGAGGCCGTCGTCCGCGAGATCGGCGGCGAGGGCCACGTTGCGTATCCACTCGTGGGCGACACCGTCAACACCGGTGCGCGGCTCGAGAGCCTGGCTCCGGCCGGCGGTGTGCTGATCGGCGCGGAGACGTACGAGCAGCTGCCCGACGGCGCGGTCGTCGAGCGGCGCTCGGGGCTTCGCGTCAAGGGCAAGGAGGACGCACTCGAGGCGTATCTCCTCTTCGCGCTGCCGTAGCTAGCGCGTCAGCAGGAGGTCGGTCGCAACCTGCTCGAAGCCCAGGGAGCGGTAGACGGAGAAGCCCATCTTGCTCGCTTGCAGCCACGCGAGCTCGGCACCGTCTTCGAAGCCTCCACGCGCGGCCGACGCGGTCACGGCGGCGCCGTAGCCCCGTCCGCGGTGGCCGGCCGGCGTCGCGACGTTGAAGATGGCGGCCGTGTCGCCGATCGTGTAGCCGATCGCTGTCGAGACGACGTCGTCGCCCGCGCGAGCGAGGTATGCGCGGAACCCCTCGGCCGCGAGCACGTGCTCGCGGTAGATCGGCTCGAAGATCCACAAGGGGGCATCGAAGCCGGCGGCGGCCGTTTCGGTCGCGAGCCTGCGGTCATCGTTGCTCTCGACGGTTGAGATCGACAGGCCGTCCACCGTGCGGCTGCGGAGATCGGCTTGGCGAACGACCATGGCCGGCAGCGCGAGCTCCTTGATCAGGCCGAGCCGCTTTGCCTCCGCCTCGCAGGCCGGCGTCTGCTCGGCACGCAGCTGAACCGAGCTCGGCACCCCGGCGCCTTCGACCTCTGCGAGTGCGCCGGCGAGCTCCGGCGCGGCGTCGTCGTCGAGCGGCCAGGCGCCGTTGAACGGCGCGATCGGAATCTGCGGGACGAAGAGGAAGTCATATCCGTCGCGGCGCTCGTACCTCGCGCTGTCGAACAGCGCGTAGAGGCTCTCGAACGCCGTCCGCAGCGCGTCGCGCACGCGTCCCGCATCCGTGATCACGACGACTATGATGCAGACGCGCCCGCCGATCTACCAAGGAGCGAGATGCGCGCAGCGTTCATTCCAATCGAGAGGGCTTCAGTGACCTACTTGGAGGGTATGACGCGTGCTTCGCAGAACGCTGAACTTGGGGATCGTTGCGCATGTAGACGCCGGTAAGACAACTCTCACCGAGCGGCTGCTGCATGCGGCCGGAGTGATCGACGAGGTCGGGAGCGTCGACAAAGGGACGACGCAGACCGACTTCTTGCCGCTCGAGCAGGAGCGTGGCATCACGATCCGCGCCGCCGTCGTCTCGTTCGAGCTGGACGGCCTGACGGTCAACCTGATCGACACGCCGGGTCATCCCGACTTCATCGCCGAGGTCGAGCGGGTCTTGAGCGTCCTGGACGGCGCCGTGCTCGTCGTCTCGGGCGTCGAAGGAGTGCAGCCGCAGACTCGTGTCCTGATGCGCGCTCTGCGCCGGCTGCGGATTCCGACACTGCTGTTCGTGAACAAGCTCGACCGCGCCGGGGCCGACTTCGATCGCGTCGTCGGTGACATCGCCGAACGGCTCACACCGGCCGTCGTCGTCCCGGGCGAGATCGAGGTACTCGCCGACCATGACGACGACCTGCTCGCCGCATATCTCGAGGGCGACGTCGCGCCCGAACGTGTGCGTGCCGCGCTCGGAGAGCAGTCGCGCGGGGCGCTCGTGTATCCGGTGTTTCGCGGATCGGCGATGCGAGGCCAGGGCGTCGGCGAGCTGAGCGCCGCGCTCGGCGAGCTGTTGCCGTCGGCGGCCGGCGATCCGGACGGGCCGCTGTCGGCGACCGTCTTCAAGATCGAGCGCGGCGTGGAGGGGGAGAAGGTCGCGTACGTGCGGATGTTCTCGGGGACGCTGCGGACGCGCGAGGCAGTCGGCGAGCAGAAGGTGACCGCGATCGCGGTCTTCGAGCGCGGCGCCGCGGTGCAGCGCCAGTCCGTGAGCGGTCGCCAGATCGCGAAGGTCTGGGGTCTGAGGGAGCTGCGGATCGGCGACACGATCGGGCAGCCGCCGCCGCGAGTGCCACGGCAGGAATTCGCTCCGCCGACGCTGCAGTCGGTCGTCGAGCCGCGCGATCGGGATGACGGCCGTCGCCTGCGCCTCGCACTCGCGCAGCTCGCCGAGCAGGACCCGCTGATCGACGTCCGCGACGAGGCGGGGCGTGACCTGACCGTCTCCCTCTACGGCGACGTGCAGAAGGAGGTGATCGAGGCGACCCTGGCGCAGGATTTCGGCGTCGACGCCGTTTTCCATGAGACGACGCCGATCTGCGTCGAGCGTCCGCTGCGCCGGGGAGAGGCGCTCGAGATCCTCCACGCCGACACGAACCCGTACAACGCGACGATCGGGCTGAGGATCGAGCCCGCGCCGAACGACTCCGGGCTCGAGTTCAGGCTGGACGTCGCCACGCGCAACGTGCCGCTGTACGTCTACAAGACGCGCGAGAGCTTCCGCGACCAGATGGAACGGTACGTGCGCGCCGCGTTGAGGAAAGGCCTCGACGGCTGGCAGGTCGTCGATTGCGTCGTGACGATGACGCAGTGCGCATACAGCGTCGCCGACGGGCCGCCCTCGCTGCGCGGCCCGACGAGCACGGCGGCGGACTTCCGCAAGCTGACACCGCTCGTTCTCGTGCAGGCACTCGAACGTGCGGGAACCGTGGTGTGCGAGCCGGTCGTCCGTCTAACGCTGGAAGTGCCGACGCGAAGTCTCGGTGCGGTCCTGCCGGCGCTCGCGCGCCTGCGCGCCGCGGTCGAGACGCCCGTTCCGCACGGCGAGCTCTCGACCGTCGAAGCGCTGATGAGGGTGACGCGGGCCGACGAGCTGCTGCGGCAGCTCGCGGGATTGACGGGCGGCGAGGGCGTTGCCGAGTCGACCTTCGCCGGCTACCAGGCGGTCGGCGCGTCATGATCGCCTGGTGCGACTCGTTCCCCTCTGCACGCTGTCGATGCGCTATGTCGAGGGGAGCTGGCACAGCCCGTACGGCTTCGACGAAGAGGGCACCGAAGGGCTCGGTTTCGGCCAGGGCGACGGAGCGGTCAGCGGCGAGCTCGAGGGCAAAATGGTCTGGG
>DATFTK010000210.1:0-6702 GCA_035262005.1 Gaiellaceae bacterium
AAGTGGGCGGCCGACAACATCCTGGCCGAGTTCGAGGGCAAACCGCGAAAGCCGTTCGAGTATCGCGACAAGGGGATCATGGCGATGATCGGCCGAAAGGCCGCGATCGCCGAGCTCGGCAAGCACCACCACGAGGTACACGGCCAGCTCGCCCACATCGCCTGGCTAGGAGTGCACGCCAACCTAATGACCGGAGGACGCGAGAAAATCGAGGCGCTGATCGACTGGGGCTGGGACCGCTTCACGAAGACGGGCGGCGGTCCCCAAGTCATAGCCAGCGTAGAGTCAGGCGAGATCAACTGGGAGGACGACCCCGCGGTGAAATCGTCTGATATCGCGGTGGCGGGGACGAAGCAGGGCAGCTGACCGGGGAGTTTCGCCGCTCGGTGGGCAAAAAACTAGGCGAAAGTTCCGCGTCGTGGTCTCGATGAGAGCAACAAAAAGGCCCTGTTTCCAGGGCCTTCGTAGTAGCGGGGGCAGGATTTGAACCTGCGACCTCCGGGTTATGAGCCCGGCGAGCTACCTGACTGCTCCACCCCGCGTCGCTAGGTCACCACTATAGCTCGCCCCGGCGCGGAACGGTGCCGTCGCCGCGAAGCCGACGGCCATGACGAGCGCGCCGGCAACAGCGTCGAAGATGAAGTGGTTGCCGGTCACGACGATGGTCAGCAACACGGCGGCGGGATACAGGACGCCGGCCGCCCGCGTCAGTGCATTCCGCGCGTAGAGCAGCAACCCGGCGCCGACCGCGAGCGCCCAGCCCGCATGCAGGCTCGGGACCGCCGCCACCGGGTTCGAGAAGCGCTCGTGGTGCGGACGTCCGACGTTCATGTCGGAGTAGAGGTCGATCGTGTCCTTGATCCCGACGTGCGCGAGTCGCGGCGGCGCGGTCGGATAGCGCCAGTGGATGAGCAGCGCGATCGCCGTTGCGACGAGAAACCCGTCCCGGAAGATCGCGAACCCGTCGCGGTTCCGGCAGTAGAGCCAGACGAAGAAGACGCCGGTGACCACGAAGTGGCTCGAGAGGTAGAACCAGTTCATCCCGCGCACCAGCGTCGGAAACTGCAGGAACCAGCCCTGGATCGCCTGCTCCCACGCCACATGGGAGACCTGCTCGAGCCGCAGCACGTGGTGTGCGTTCGCAATCGCCTGCGGCCAGTCCGTGGGGAGCAGCTGGCGCAGCAACCGGTAGGCCTCCGCGAGTGCGACCACGAGGCCGATCTGCACGACGGCGTCGAGGCGGCGCACCACCCGAGCACCCTACCCGCGCCCGACTAGCATCGAACCTGTGGCGCGCGTGGCCGCAGTCGACCTGGGCACGAACTCGACGCGGCTTCTCGTCGCGGACGTCGACGGCAGCCGCCTCGCGGACGTCGCGCGCGAGGCCCGCGTAACGCGGCTCGGCGAAGGCGTGGACGAACGCCGACGCCTCCTCCCCGTTCCGATCACGCGCGTGCGGAACACCTTGACCGACTATCGCCGCACCTCGGAGCAACTCGGAGCCGAGCGTACGCTCGCGATCGGGACGAGCGCGGTCCGGGACGCCGACAACGGCGAAGCCTTCCTCGGCGAGGTCGAGTGGAGCTACGGCTTCGTCACTCGTCTCTTGTCGGGTCATGACGAGGCGCTGTTGACCTACCGCGGTGTCACGTCCGCAAGGCCCGTAGTCGCGGGGACGCTCATCGTCGACGTCGGCGGCGGCTCGACGGAGCTGATTGCCGGCGAGCCCGACGGCGTCCGCTGGCACGACAGCCTCGACATCGGCTCCGTGCGCCTCACGGAACGGTTCCTGCGGAGCGACCCGCCGTCGGTCGAGGAGCTGGCGGCCTGCGCGGCAGACGTGCGGGCACTGCTCGCGGAGCGTGTGCCGGACGAGATCCGCGAGGGCACGACGTCGGCGATCGGCGTCGCCGGAACGATCACGACGCTCGCGGCGCTCGCCGACGAGTCGCCGCTGTCGGCTCATGCGCTCTCGGCGCAACTCGACCGGCTCGCACGGCTGCCGGTTGCCGAGCGGCGCGCACTGCCGTCACTCGACCCCGACCGTGCGCCCGTGATCGTGGCCGGTGCGCTGATCGCGCGCGAGACGCTCTCGTTCTTCAACCTCGACGAGTTGGAGGTCAGCCAGCGCGACGTCCTCGACGGCGCGGCGCTCGCCGCCGCGGAGTTGCCGGAGGAAGAAGAAGGCGCAGCGCCGCCGGGCGCCTACACCTGCTGCTGAGCCGGCGGCTCGTCCTCCGCGAGCCGGCGCTGCAACACGGTGCGCGACAGGATCCCGACGAGCCGCCCGTCCTCGACCACCGGGACGCGCTCGAAGTCCTGCTCCTCGAGCGCCCGATATGCCTCGTCGAGATCCATTCCCGCATCGAGCGTGAACAGCGGCGGCTCCGCGATGTCGCGCAGTGTCGTCGCGCGGGGATTGCGTCCGGTAGCGACGATCTCCTGCACGAGCGTCTTGCGCGTCACCACGCCGACGAGCCGCCCGTCGTCCGAGACGAGGACCGCGCGCACGGCCGGATCCGACAGCCGCTCGCCCGCCTCCTGCGCGGACGCGGACGCGTCGAGCGTCCCGGGCTCCGGCACCATCGCGTCGCGAACCTGGCTCACGGATAGATCCCGCGCGCCTTCAGCGCGTTCGCGACTTCGTTGATGCCGGCGACGAGCGCTGCCTGCCGCAACGAGATGCCCTTCTCCTCGGCAAGCGCCCAGACACGGTCGAACGCATCCCCGAGCTTGTCCGCGAGGCGGGCGCGGATCTCGTCGCGCGTCCAGAAGAGGCGCCCGAGGTCCTGCACCCACTCGAAGTACGACACCGTCACGCCGCCTGCGTTCGTGAGCACGTCCGGCAGCACGAGAATGCCGCGCTGGCCGAGGATCGCGTCCGCCTCGATGGAGGTCGGGCCGTTCGCGCCCTCGATCACGAGCTTCGCCTGCAACCGTGGCGCGTTGTCCGCCGTGATCTGGTCCTCCAGCGCGGCAAGCACGAGGATGTCGCACGGCAGCTCGAGCAGCTCCTCGTTGCTCACGTGCTGCGCGTCGGCGTACCCGTCGAGCGTTCCGTGGTCCGCGATCCAGGCGCGAACGTCGCCGAGATTCAAGCCGTCGGGAGCGTAGACGCCGCCCGAGATGTCCGAAACGGCCACGACGGCGGCGCCCTTGGCGACAAGCTCCTGCGCCGCGATGCCGCCGACGTTGCCGAAACCCTGCACGATGCACGCCTGCTCCTCGAGCCTCCAGCCGAGCCGGTTGCAGGCACGCTCGGTGACCATGACGACACCCGCGCCCGTTGCCTCGTGACGGAACAGCGAGCCGCCGAGCGCGACCGGCTTCCCGGTGACGATCTCCGGAACGGCGTAGCCGACCTGCATCGAGTACGTGTCCATGATCCAGGCCATCGTCTGCTCGTTCGTGGCCATGTCCGGTGCGGGGATGTCCTCCTGCGGGCCGATCACGCCGCGGAGCTCACTCGTGTACCGCCGGGTGATCCGTTGCAGCTCACCGGTCGAGAGCTCGCGCGGGTTGCAGCGCACACCGCCCTTTGCGCCGCCGTAGGGCAGCCGGAGGAGCGCGCACTTCCACGTCATCCAGACGGCGAGCGCGGCACACTCACCGAGCGTGACGTGCGGGTCGTAGCGGATCCCCCCCTTCGTCGGGCCGAGGACGCTCGAATGCTGGACGCGGTACGCAGGAAAGACGCCAACGTGGCCGGCGTCGCGCCGGATCGGGACGGCGACGACGACCGCCCGTTCCGGATAGCGCAGGCGCTCGACGATCGACTCGTTGACTTCCGCATACGGGATCGCCTGCTCGAACTGCCGCTGTGCCGTGCGAAAGAGTGGCGTGTCCCACTCGAGCTGCACGTAGTCGGCGGACAGCTCCTCTAGCTTTGCCACGGACGGAGTCTAGGTTGGTCGAGTGCCGGGGGCGGGACTCGAACCCGCACGCCCCCGTGGGGGACAGCCGATTTTAAGTCGGCCGCGTATCGCCAGTTTCGCCACCCCGGCCAGCTCAGAATAGCCCGCTACTCGCCCGCTAGGAACTTGTAGCTCGAGGGGATCTTGGCCGGCGCCTTGCCGATGACGATCGCGATCTCGTCGTGTGGCTGCAGCACGTACTTCTGCGGGTTGCCCGGTTGCAGCTTGCCGTTCAGGTACCACTTGAGCCCGTTGCAGTAGGCGCCGATGCAGCGCGAGTTGAGGAAGACCCCCCACTCGGCGACGAACTGGCCGAGGCTGAAGTGGTCGTTGGCCTTCGGCGACTCGATGTGGATGACGCCGCGGGTGTCGTGGGTGTGGAGCTGGGTCAGATACTGGGCGCCGACGTTGATCCCGATCAGCGCCGGAACGGTGACCTTCTTGCCGTTCACGAAGATGTCCAGGTGCGAGTGGTAGTGGGTGCTGACGGCTTCCTGCGGGAGCGTCGTCAGCCCGAGCGCCGGCAGCCGGTCAGCCAGGTACTGGTAATCCGGCGGCCACGGGGCCTTCGTCTTGCGAATGCCCGGCAGCCTGTTGTAACTCGCCACGTCGGCCGTCGACGACTTCGAGCTACTGCCGCCGCTTCCGCCCGCGACGATGACGCCGATCACGATCGCCGCGATGACGGCGACCGCGCCCGCACCGATCGCCGCGTAGAACCACGGCGGCCGTGTCGAGATTCCCGCAGCGCGTCTTGTCTCGCGCCGCTGCGGCGCCTGGACGCGTCTCGGGGGCGGTGGTGTTCGGACTTTTTTCGCCATACGCGCGCGCCCAGGGTAGCGACCACGTATCCGGATCAGGCGGAAGCTCGCAACGTGCGCACTTTTCCTTTACAGCTTCTTGACGCAGCGGCGGCAGCCCTCATATGCTCCGCCAGCCAAAGCCGATGAACCTTCGGGTTCGCCGGCTTTGGCGTTTTTTGTGGGCTCCGTCCGGCCCCCGCTCTACCGTTCGTCGGCCCGATGGTCGGCGCAGTTCTCATCCTCCTGCTGGGAGCAGGCCTTGCGGCCGGCGCAGTCTGGCTTGCACGAGTCTTGCGGGAGCTGCGCTCGGACTGGAGCGAGCAGCTCTCCGATCGAAACGCCGAGGTCGACCGGCGCCTGCTCGGCGTGACGGAGACCATGGACCGGCGACTTGCCGAGCTCGACACGAAGGTCGACCGAAGGCTCGAGAGCGCAACGCAGACGACAAACCAGATCCACGAGCGGTTGGGAAAGGTCGACGAGGCGACGACGCAGATGCTCGAGCGCGCCAAGGATCTCGCGCGGCTCGAGCAGGCCCTGCGGCCGCCGAAGGCACGCGGCGGATTCGGCGAGCTGCTGCTGGAGAACCTGCTGCGCGACCGGCTCCCGCCGTCGGCGTACGAGATGCAGTACACGTTCGACTCGGGCGAGCGCGTCGACGCCCTCGTGCGGGTCGACCGGGCGATCCCGATCGACTCCAAGTTCCCACTCGACAACTACAACCGTCTCGTCGAGGCGGAGACCGAGGACGAGCGGACGCTCGCGGAGCGGCAGTTCGCGCGCGACGTGAAACAGCACATCGAGGCGATCGCGGCGAAGTACATCCGCCCGGACGAGGGGACGTACGACTTCGCGTTCATGTACATCCCGGTCGAGGCGGTCTACTACGAGCTCGCCTGCGGGAAGACCGGGGCGCTCCTCGCCTACGCGCACGAGCGACGCGTGTTCCCGGTGTCGCCGACGACGTTCACCGCCTACCTCCAGGTGATCGCACTCGGCCTGCGCGGGCTGCAGATCGAGCAGCACGCGCACGAGGTCATGGCCTACGTCGCCGACCTGCAGCGCGACTTCAACCGGTTCGCGGACGACTTCGACAAGGTCGGCACGCACATCCAGCACGCGCAGTCGAAGTACCACGAGGCGTCGAAGCGGCTCGACCGGTTCGAGACGAAGCTCGAGCGCGCGGCCGAGGAGCGGGAAGAGCTCGAAGGCGAGACCGTGCTCGAGCTCCCGGGCCTGTCGGCTGACGCCGCTTAAGTCTCAACCGCCTGGATCACGACCCGATCAAAGCCGGAGCGTAAGCCGAAGCGAGGCGACGCTTATGCGGAGGTGGACTGATGCGGCGCGGGCTGAGCCCGCGCGCGTTCCGCGCGAAGCGTCGTACCTATCAGCAAGATCTTGCGCCTAGAAGCGCAAGAGCGCACCGATACCTTCAACCGGCGCGAGATCCTGCTGATGCCGAATCGCCCAGACCTCCCCGCCGTGTATGAGCGTCTGATGGATCGCGAGGTCGAGGCCGGCGGCGGCCGGCTCGAGCGTCGTGCCGTCGAGTGGGCAGCTCCCGCCCGTCGCCGCCGCGCGTCCGCATGCCGGACAGCGGAAGGCGGCGTGGTCGACGCCCTCCTGGAACAGCAGCACCTCGACCCGGCCGTCGGACGCCGCCTCGAGCGTCTGCTCCCACCCTGACGCCGCGCGTGTGCCGCGCCCGGCGTCCTCGCGCCAGCGCGCGAGCACCTCGGCCTCGTCCTTCGCCTCCGCCTGCTCGAGCACAGGGGTCACCGCCTCGAGCAGTCGCGCCGGCCCTGCATGCGCGTCGGCCGACGTCCACCCGACCACCGCTTCACGCGCAGCCGGTGCGAGCGCATCGAGGAACTCGGACCGCATCTCCTCCGAGGAGACCAGGACGATCTTCGGGACGTGCAACCGACGCCTGCTGCGGTCGAGCACCTGTGCGACGTCCTTGACGTGCTCCTGCACGAGATGCT
>DATFTK010000211.1:0-11117 GCA_035262005.1 Gaiellaceae bacterium
GATCGTCGTAATCGATGTAGATCGTCTTGCCGCTTGCGAACGCCTGTCGTAGGAGGCGGTCGACGCCCGCGTCGAAAAGGACCACGCGTGCGGGTCCGCGTAAACGGTACGCATGCAGAAACTGGACAAACTGAGCCCCGATAGTCGCGATGAGAACCGCGAGCGCCACCGCCCGTAGCGGCGAGCGACCAGGCGACACAAGCAGGGCGTCGAGCGCCGGGATCGCCAGCACAATGCAGAACACCGGTAGCGCCGCGAGGCGGATCGCGTTGTGCCGGTCGACGGTGAGGGCCGCCGGGATCGGCGAAAGCAACGTGGCGACGGCGACGTAGCGCCACCAGAGGTCGTCGCGCCTCCGCCAGAGGACCAGAACGAAGCCGACGATCGCGAGCAGCGCGACGGCAGCAAATAGCGAGCCGTAACCGCCGTTGTGCACGTAGGGGGCGGGGTCTCCGGAGGTCGCCCAGAACCATGGGTTGATGTCGTGAAACCAGTTCGCTATCGCCTGCATCACGACCCACGCGTCGGAGCGGCCTGGTTGAGCGATCGTGGTCGCGCCGTAGCGGGCGGTCACTGTGCCCGGATGGCGGATTGCGTAGACGCCGAGGACGAGGAGAAAGGCGGCGAAGGTCGCCCACGCTGTGAGGAGCCAGCGCCACCGCCCTCGGCTTGCGAACACAGCGAGCGCTGCGGCAAGGAGCGGTGCGAGCAGGCGATCGCCGGTGTACGAGTAGAGCAGGACCCCGAGCACCACGCCGACCAGCGCGCCCTCCCGCGCCGTCCATCTTTGTCTTCGCCACACTCGGAGGAGCACGAGCAGGAGGAGCGCCACTAACAGCGGCTGCGTCGCGACCTCGAGCGCCACGCGTCCGAGCTCGAACAGCCAGGGAGTGAGACCTGCTAGGACGACTACGACCACGGCGACGACGTTCCGGCCGGTGACGCGTTTCGCCAGCAGTCCGAGAAGCACCACAGCGAGTGCGCCGAGCACCGCCGAGAACATCCGCGCAACTTCCTTGTGTGGCCCGGTGATCCTGAAGATCCCCGCGAGCACGTACGGGTAGAGCGGACTCTTGTAGTCCCCGTACGACCGGAAGAAGAGGGGAAGAAACGCACCGCTTTCGTCGCGCCCGCTCGTCGCAATCGAGTAGGCGTTGTAGGAAAGTGCGGCCTCATCGCGGTGGTAGCCGGGCGGATTCGACGGCGTCACCCAAAGCTGGAACGCGATGATGGCCACGATCGCCCCTAGCCCGAGTAGCATCGCCGGCCGTCCCGTGAGGCGACCTCTCATCTGCTGAGCGAGCATAAGGTTAGCGTCGGCACTTACGAAGCGCGTGAGCGAGATCTTCGGTAGGCGCACAGGCCCGGTGTGGTCTCGGTATGACATCGAGCTCGAGGAAGGCCGGCAAAACGCCTTTGTTGAGCTGTTCGATGGATTACCGGAGATAGTCCTCCACCGCTGTGAGCCAAGTCTAACGAGAGCCGTTTCCGATCAACCATGCGGAAATCGCCAACCGTCTCCGCCGACGAGGGTGCCTGCGCGCCAAGTCACGCGGGCGAAACGCGCTTGCCCGCCTGAGCGTGTCAGGCGGGCAGCGATGAAACTGGATCAGGAGCAGCGAGCTAGGTGATGCAGACCTGAGGCTCGTTGAACTTCTTGTAGCAGTCCCCGTGATGCGTCAGGTGCGCGTCGAGCGCCGAAAGACTCGGCATGTTCAGGACAAAGTTCGTTCCGCCGGTGAAGTGGCACAACGAGACTTGTTGGGACCGCTCGGATTGTCCAGCGTGACGCCGAAGCATGGGGACGTCGTCGTCGTCGTGGTGGTCGTCGACGAGTCCGTCGACAAAGTGTCTAGCCGCTACTTCAAAGTCAGTACCAACGGCTGGTCCGGCGGCCGAGTTCGTTCCGACCCCGAGGCCCATTTTCGGCCAAATCTCGAGCGGGAGCCGGCCAGCTGGGAATGCGGCCCTCCCAGCTTCCCAGGCACCTCTCGATCCGGATCAAGGGGGCCCAGGGCGGCACGGCTCCCTGCCAACATAGTGCGCCTCAAGTCGGTCTGGCCGAACCCCACGAAGGATCAGTCTCCGTTTGCGTAACGGACCGGAGACACAGGGTTGAAAAACGGAAGTCAAAGGCGCATCGTCTGATGAGGCCCTGCGCTCGCCGCTCGGACACGGGGAGACTTCAAAGTCCCGCCTCGGCAGCGGCCTGCCGACGCGTCCGGCGCGACGAGCCAGGGCCTCTTCAAGAACGCGGGGCTACCACGGCGCGCCGCGCGATGATTTGCCGTCAGCCGCGTAGCGCCCGCAAGCCGCAGCCCCGCGCACCGAGTATTGGCACAACGCAGTCGCCGAGGAAACCGGCCGACAGTTGAGTTCTTCGACCAGCGGAGGTCCGCCTCGTTCCGAGTGATTCTGAGTCTTGCCCCCCGGTCGGGGGATACGGCGTTGGCAGCGAAGCGCCTTGATGAGCCCAGAACGTGCGGCGAAAGGGGACGGACGTGGGCGGGCTTCTGCGGACTGTGGTGTCGATCGCGGCGATCGGCCTGATCGCGATCTCTGTGACGACGGCGGTCGCTCTCGCCGACGACGACGGCCAGCTTGTCGACATCAGTCATCAGGTGGCCGACCTGCAGAAGAAGCTCC
This sequence comes from Gaiellaceae bacterium, assembly GCA_035262005.1. GTDB lineage: Bacteria > Actinomycetota > Thermoleophilia > Gaiellales > Gaiellaceae > 3-1-20CM-4-69-9. The sequence goes on from DATFTK010000211.1 coordinate 2,647, forward strand.
ACGACCTTCAGGCGAGAGGCCAGGCGTCGAGGACTGGCAAGCTGGCCGGTGTCGCAGACTGCAGCTTCGGCGCTCCGAGCCAGGTTTTTCTTCCCTGGGGTGATCTGTCGACGTACAGCCTTGCCCCCCAGGGCGACCTTTCGGATACGACCGGCTGGTCGCTGAAGAACGTGAGCGTCTCGGCCGAGCACGACCCGTTCACGCCCGGCGCCGGCTCACTCCTGCTCGCAAGGGGCGACTCCGAAGCGGTCACGCCCGTCATGTGCGTCAGCGTCGACCACCCGAGCCTGCGGCTCTTCCTCGCCGATCGGGGCGGGAACGGCAAAGCGAACCTCCAGGTGAAGGTGATCTACGAAGGGCTCGACGGGAGCGTCCACAACCTGCCGGTCGCCAACCTGAGGGTGAACGACGAGTGGCAACCGTCGGTCGTGATCCCGATCGGCGTCAACGTGCTCGCGGCCGCGTCGGCCAGCGGCTGGACGCCCGTCGCGTTCGACTTCAAGGTCCACGGGCTCCAGAAGGACGAGACGTTCACCCTCGACGGCGTCTACGTCGACCCCTGGGCATCCCGCAACTAGCCTCGCTTCGGCCTCACCGTAATGCCGACGGCGCTGCTCGTCGTGACGGCGCCGACGTTGTCGGTCGCCTGGGCAGTGAGACTGTGGCTTCCCTGCGAGACGTTCCTCCAGGTGAAGACGTAGGGCGCGCTCGTGTCCTGAGCGAGAAGGGTCGTGCCGTCGAAGAACTGGACCTTCGTGACGTTGCCGTCGGGATCGCTCGCCGTGGCAGTGATCGAGATCGTCGGCTTCCAGGCGAAGATCGCACCGTTTGCCGGTGAAGTGATGTTCACGGTGGGCGGAGCGTTCGTCGCGCTGACCGTGATCGTCGACTGCGCGCTCGTTGTGGCTGCTCCGTCGTCGTCGGTGGCACGGGCGGTGAGTGTGTATGTCCCGGCTGAGACGGGGCTCCAGCTGAACGTGTAGGGCGCGGTCGTGTCCTCGCCGAGCTTCGCCGCGCCGTTGAAGAACTCGACCTTCGTCACCGTTCCGTCGGAGTCGGACGCTGTTGCCGCGAGATTCACCGTCGCGGGCGCCGTGAACGTCTGACCGTCGGTCGGCTGCGTCAGCGTCACCGTCGGGGGGGAGTTGGCGGGCTGGACGCTGACCATGCTCGCGACCGACGGCACGCCGTTGGCGTCGATGATGAAGAGCATGTAGTAGCCCGGAGGCGCGATGTTCGCGCTCGCCGGGGCGGTCGCCGTGAGGGTCGTTGCACCGGCGGTGTAGGACAGCGGAATGTAGCGCTGCTCCATGTTGTCCGAGTGCGTGACGGCGCCGAGTCGGACGAGGGCGACCTTGCGGATCGACGCAGGGTTTCCGGTCGCGATCGTCATCGACGCACCGTAGGACGTCGTCGACGGCGCGGAATCGATCGTCGGGCGCGGCGCGAGCGTCCCGTCGGCCTGGAACAGGTACGGCGGCGAGAAGATCTCCGCGTTCTTGGCGAGATAGCCGACGGCGTCGCAGGTGCCGCAGATCCCGCCGCCGGCAGACAGGACCCGTCCGTCGGGCAGCAGAAGCGCGGTCGAGTGGTACTGGCGCGTGATCTGCATCGACGCCAGCGTCTTCCACTGGCCGGTAGCGGGATTCCACTGCTCGGCCGGATAGACGCCGGCGTTGAGGTCGACGAGCCCAGCCCCCGAGGAGTTGCCGCCGGTTGCGAGGACGCTGCCGTCGGCGAGGACCGTCAGGTTGAACTGCCGGCGCCCGTTCGCCATCGGCGCCGTCGCGGAGACCTGCGGCGTCACTCCGTTGAAGTCGATCACGCGCGCATCCGTGGTCGAAGGGCCGCCGCCGGCGACGAGCATCTTCCCGATGTCGTAGATCGCGTGACCGCCGTAGTCGCGGTTGATCGAGTCGCGCGTTCCCAGCGTCTGCCACGCGCCGGTGCCTGCGGTGTTCAGCGCGCGGAGTGTCTGATCAGGCCCTGAGTAGAGGGTCAGGCCGCTCGGTGCGACGTCCATCCAGGGGTACAGCGGCAAGCTCAGCGACGCGCTGGTGAGGGCACGCAGGTTTCCGTTCAGCGTCCGCACTTCCGGCGTATCCACGCGACCCGACGTGATCAGCATCTCGCCGTTGCTGAGCGGCGTGACGGTGGGATACCAGCGCCCGCCCAGCATGGTCGGGCCGACGGTCCAGAGATCCGTCGCAGGATCGAAGATGTGCGTCTGCGGGATGCCGTTGAGCTGCTGGTCCTTGTTCCCGCCGGCGATGAAGATCCGGCCGTCGATGAGGTGGGCGAAGCCGCTGCAGAAGATGTTGTAACCGGTGTTCAGGTCGACGGGCGTCTGCGAGCCCGTCGCCGGATCCCAGATGGTCGCGCGGGTGTGGTCCTGAATCGGGTACGTCTCGGTCGCGTTGTCACCGATCGAGTCGTATGCGAGGACCTTTCCGTTCGAGAGCAGTGCGGCATTGATGGCAACGACCGGCCAGTTGACGACCGGCCCCCACTGACCGACGTCCTGCGGGCCGCCGGTGACGGCGGCGGCTGCGGCCCACGCTTGCCCCCTGGTGAGGGCGCGCGTCGTGTTGTTGAGCACGCGCTCCTGAGCTGCCGTGAGCACGACCGCATCCTCGGCCGCGTGTCCCGCGGGAGTCGAGATGTCGTGCGCGTCAGCGCTCGGCGCGACGCAGCCGAACGCGAACGTTGCCGCCGCAAGCAAGGTAACGCCCAGTCGGGAGAGCAACCCCAGCCTCCTCTGTCCGCCACAGGGTCGAACTGACCGTATGTGCCACCCGCAACCAGTTCTACTGGCTGAAGGTCTGGTATCAGTCGCCCGGCACCAATTTTCCGTCTCGTGCCGCGTATCGCGCAACGGTGCAATTGGGCACGCCTGGTATCGACCGGCGGTCGCGGAAGTAGTCGATGCCCTGACCGAGGGCGTGGATGACGCGGATCGAGCCCCCGTGCGCCACGATCAGCACCGTCTCGTCCGGATGGCGCTCGAGCACCTCCGCGACGAACGCCTGTACGCGAGCGGCGAAGTCCGCGGGCGGCTCCGCGTCGCCTGCACCGGGCCCCTCGCCGGCCAGCCACCGTGCGTGTTCCGCGGCAAACTCGACTTCGATCTCCGGTGCGGTCTTCCCCTCCCACGCGCCGAACGAGCGCTCGCGGAGCCGCCGGTCGATGCGGACAGTGAGCTCGAGCCGCGCCGCGAGGATGTCGGCGGTTTCGCGTGCTCGAGCGAGATCGCTCGAGTACACGACGTCGACCCCGTCCAACTCGGCGGCCAGGCGCGCAGCCTGCTCGCGCCCGACGTCGTTGAGGGGGGTGTCCGACTGGCCCTGCCAGCGGCCCTCGCGGTTCCAGTCGGTTTCGCCGTGGCGGACGAGCAGGAGCATGGTCACGAGACGCACTAGGCTAGCCGTCCGATGGAGCTCGGCCTCCGCGACCGCGTTTGCCTCGTCACCGGCTCGACCGCCGGGATCGGGCTCGAGGCCGCGCGCCTGCTCGCGGCGGAAGGGGCGCGGGTCGTCGTCACCGGAAGGGACTCGCAGCGCGTCGACCGCGCCAGGGAGGAGACCGGCGCCGCCGCCGGTCTCGTGGCGGATCTCTCAACCGTGGACGGCGCGGCGCAACTGATCGAGCAGGCCGGCCCGGTGGACTGCCTGGTGAACAACGTGGGGGAGGCCTACCAGGCCGCCTTCGAGGACGTGACCGACGAGCAGTGGGACGCGATGTGGCAGCTCAACGTCATGAGCTACATCCGCTGCATCCGAGCGGTGCTGCCGGCGATGCGTGCCGGCGGGCGCGGGGTGATCGTGAACGTCTCGTCGACCGCCGGGAAGCGCCCGTCAACCGGGATGCCGAACTATTCCGTGACGAAAGCCGCAGTGCTCTCGCTCTCCAGGCTTGTCGCAGACCTCTACGCAAAGGACGGGATTCGCTGCAACGCGGTCGCTCCCGGGCCCACCGCGACCGGCGCATGGCTCGAAGAAGGCGGTCTCGCCGACCAGCAGGCGGCCCGCTCTGGTAACACGCGCCTACAAGTATTAGAGGCGGTTGGCAAGGGCCGGCCGCTCGGCCGCCTGGCCGAGCCGGAGGAGATCGCCGCCGTCATCTGCTTTCTGTGTTCCGAGCGGTCTTCCTACGTGACCGGGTCGGCCTGGAGCGCGGACGGCGGAACCGTCCCGATCATCATCTAGCCTGAGCCGCGTGGCGGAACTTGCCGGAACGGTGGCGGGCGCCTTCGAGGCGCAGATCCGCGAGCACGAAGAGCGGTGGCTCTCGCCGCTCGCAGTGCGCTCGTACGAAACGCGCGGCCGGCTCCGCGCCGAGGACGACTGCCGCCTGCGCACGCCGTTCCAGCGCGATCGCGACCGTATCCTCCACTCGAAGCCGTTTCGCCGCCTCAAGGGCAAGACGCAGGTCTTCATCGACCCCGCCGGCGACCACTACCGCACGCGGATGACGCACACCCTCGAGACGACCGCGATCGCTCGCGGCGTCGCGCGGGCGCTGCGCCTAAACGAAGATCTCGTGGAGTCGATCGGTCTCGGTCACGACATGGGCCACCCGCCGTTCGGCCATGCGGGCGAGGAGGCGCTCGACGACGCGCTGCAGCAGCACTTCGGCCGCCGCTTTCGCCACAACGAGCACTCGCTGCAGATCGCCGAGTCGCTCAACCTGACCGCCGAAGTGCGTGACGGCATCCTCACGCACACCGGCGAGCAGTCGCCGGCAACGCTCGAGGGGAAGATCGTGCGGCTCGTCGACCGCGTCGCGTACATCAACCACGACATCGACGACGCCGTCCGCTTCGGGATCCTCGACCCGGCCGACCTCCCGCAGGACGAGGTTGCGCTGCTCGGCGCGCACGGCTCCGACCGCATCGACGCGCTCGTACACGACCTCGTCGAGAGCTCGCAGCAGGCGGGCGACATCGTGCAGAGCCCGGAGATCGGCGGCGCCATGCTCGCGCTCCGCTCGTTCATGTTCGACCACGTCTACCTGGGGCCGCACGCGCGGCTCGAGCAGGAACGCGCCCGGGCAGCGATCCGCCGCATCTTCGACCACCTCGTCGCCGGCGGCGAGGAACCCGAGCAGATCATCGACTTCATCGCCGGCATGACCGACCGCTTCGCGCTGACGTATGTCGCGGAGCTCGGCTGATGGCACGGATCAAGGACGCGTCCGTCGAGGACGTGAAGGCAGCCGCCGACATCGTCGCGGTGATCGGCGGGCGTACCCAGCTGCGGAAGAGCGGGCCGCGGTACGTCGCCCGCTGTCCGTTCCACGAGGAGCGCACTCCGAGCTTCTCCGTCAACCCTGTCGAGGGGTTCTACTACTGCTTCGGCTGCGGCGCGAAAGGGGACGTGATCACCTTCGTGCGCGAGACGGAGCAGCTCGACTTCGCCGGCGCAGTCGAGTGGCTCGCCGATCGCTTCAACGTGCAGATCGAGTACGACGAGACGACGCCGCAGCAGGACGCGCGCCGACGCCGGCGCGAGCGGCTGTTCGAGCTGCTCGACGCGGCCGCGACGTTCTACCAGCGCCACCTCTGGGATTCGCAGGCGGGCTCGCGCGCGCGCGACTATCTCGCCGGCCGTGGTCTCCAGGAGGAGGTATGCCGCGAGTACAGGCTCGGCCTCGCGCTCGGCGGAAACAGGCTCACACGGAAAGCGCTCGAACGCGGCTTCACACGGGAGGAGCTCACCGCCGCCGGCCTCGTCAACCGCCGCGGCAACGACTATTTCTCCGAGCGCTTGCTCTTCCCGCTGGCAGATGCGCGCGGGCGCGTGCTCGGCTTCCAGGCGCGGAAGTTGCGCGAGGACGATCCGCTCCGTGCGAAGTACGTCAACTCACCGGAGGGCGAGCTCTTCCGCAAGGGCGATCTGCTCTACGGGCTCGACCGCGCGCGAGCCCCGATCGCGAAACAAGAGCGCGCCGTGGTCGTGGAGGGCAACACCGACGTGCTCGCCTTGCATCAAGCCGGGCTCGAGCCGGTCGTCGCGTCGATGGGCACCGCGCTCACCGAGCGACAGCTCAAGGAGCTCGGCCGGCTGACGACACGACTCTGGCTCTGCTTCGACGGCGACGCGGCCGGCGAAGCGGCGACGCTGCGCGGCATGGAACTGGCGGCGGCGCAGGGGCTCGAGGTGCATGTCGTCGCCCTTCCGCCGGGATTCGATCCGGCCGATCTCGCCGACGGCTTCGAGCAGCGGCTCGGCGCCGCCGAGAGCTACCTGCTCTACCGCACCCGCATCGAGATCGAACGCGCCGCGGACCGACAGGAGGCGTTCGTCCGCGTGCGGGAGGTGCTGGCGCGGTTCGAGGACTCGCCGCAGCGGCAGGATGCGATTCGGTTCGCTGCCGACAAGCTCGACCTGCCGAAGGAAACCCAGGCCGGTCTCGCGCCGCGGGTCGCGGCGCCCTCGACGGGGCAGGTGTCGCCTCGGCTGCTGGACGCCGGGGCGCGCCTCGAGCGCAACGCCCTCGCAGGGGTGACGGCGCACCGGTCGCTCGTCTCGGTTCTCGCCGAACTCGGCCCGGAGCACTTCGACTCCGAAGAGCATCGGCGCCTGCGCGACCAGCTGGTGGGCGGCGGTGAGCTCGACCCGGAGCTCGACGCCCGGGCCGCAGCCGAGGGGATCGACGAGCGAACCGCCGAAGAGCTGCTACTCCGCCTGCGCGAACGGCTCATCCGTCGCGAGCTCGCCGACGCCGATCCGGCCCGGACGCTCGAGCTGCAGGCGACGCTCGCCCGGATCCGCAACGCGATCGAGCAGCTGGCCTCGGCACAGCCGATTTCGCGTTGACCTGACCTCTGGTTACCATCGTCGCCATGCGCGAGGAATCCGAGGTCTGGCAGGCGCTCCTGCGTCGCAAGGGACTGTCCGTCACCGATCTCGCCGGGCAGCTCGGCGTCACTCGTCAGCACGCGCACCGGCTCCTGACGGGACGCCGACCGGCGGAAACCCAGCGCGACGAGCTCGAGTCGGCGGTCGCCCTGGGAACGACGAGCGGCGGCCATCCTCTCTACGCCATCGGCGAGCTCGATGACAGCGGCGAGCTCGACGTCGTTCCCGCTGGCGACGCGCAGCCGCTGTTCGCCGATCGCGACGTGGCGACGGGTGTCGCCCGGGCGCTCGAAGCCGCTTCCGGCCACGTTTGCGTCCTACCGGTGTGGCCGACGTACGCGTGGCGCAACCTCGTCGGCTTCCACGCGGCCTGGGGCGCCGAGCCCGAGCCCCGGAAGGTTTTCGTCGTCGACCGCAGCGACGACGAGCTGCCGCTCGACGCAATCCTCGAGGAGATTCGAAGCGGATTGGAGGCGACACTTCGCGCGCGTGCGCTTGCGCACGACGAGACCTTTCTGCGGGAAGTCGATTCCCGACTGAGCGGCTACACTGACGCGCGCCTTCCCCAGTAGCTCAATTGGCAGAGCATCCGGCTGTTAACCGGAGGGTTGTTGGTTCGAGTCCAACCTGGGGAGCTTGATCGTCGAGTGGTGACACACGTCGCCCGCGCTTTCTAAGCCGCACACGTTCACCAGTTCGCAGTTTTGACTTTTCTAAAGATGGGCCGTTCGGCCCATTGAAGACGTGCGGCGACGGTGGCACTGTCCCGACGGGCGGCTAGAGGGAAGCCGCACGATCGAGGGGAGCAGGGGCAATCAATTCGGCAGGCCCAGAGTACGCAGCCGTCGCGGCCGACCGGTTCAGTCTGCTCGCCCTCCGACGTCGCAGCGTCGCTCTCTCACTCGCAGCATTCGGAGCGTTTTTTCTTGCCATCACGTACGTCGTTCCCGTAGCCGCAACCCTCGCGGCGGGCGCCGGCGGCACGATCTCGCCGATCCGTGACGTCTCGACGCCGACCCTCGAATTCCCTCCGCTCAAGGTGCCGCGTGTCACGCATGCCGCTGCTGTTCCGGCGGCCTACACAGCGCCCATCGTCCCCTCAACCGGACGCGTACCCGCCGCCGCACGCCCCTCCCGACAGCGAACGATCACACTCCCCGTGGTCGCGAACGCGTACGTGACACGGCCCGGGCCGCCGAAGCCACCGAGCAACTCCCAGAACCTGCCGACGTACGAGGACAGCGTCGGCGTCGAGGTCCCGATCTCGGCACCCGACACGCGGCCGTTGCCGATGCCGGAGCCGAAGCCCGCGCCCGAACCAGCAGCGGCCAACTCGGACGATTCCTCCGGAAACGACACACCGGCGCAGCCGGTCGATCCGGAGGCTGCCGCCCTGGCTGCGCTGCAGCAGGCGCTCGCCGGCACGAACGTCACTGTCACGCCTTCCGACGACTCGAGCGACACGACGACGTCGCCGCCGCCGACGTCGCCGACATCGACCAGCACTGACACCTCCACGACGACGCCTACCACGGCGAACCCCCCGACGGACACGTCTGCAACACCTCCCGCCGACACCTCTGCGATCACGCCTCCGAGCGATCAGACGGT
>DATFTK010000212.1:0-6860 GCA_035262005.1 Gaiellaceae bacterium
ACTGGGACCTGCCGTGCACGCCGATCGGCGAAGTCACCGAAACGGGCGCGCTGCGCGCATTCCACGGCGGCGAGCTCGTCGGCGACATCGCGGCCGGCCTCCTCACCGACGAGTGTCCGCGCTACGAGGTCGAGCGCGAGCAGCACACGCTCGAACAGGTCGAGCCGTCACCGCACAACCGCAGCTCGAAGGCGTGGATCTACGAGCAGTACGACCAGCTCGTCGGCTCGCGCACGGTGCGCCGGCCCGGGCTCGACGGCGCGGTCCTGCGCCTGCGGCCCTCGCTCCGCGGGCTCGCCGTCTCGCTCCAAGGCCCGCCGCCGGGCGAGCGCGACCCGTACCGCGCGGGCGTTCTGGCGGTGCTGGGCGCCGCCCGGAACGTCGTCTGCGCCGGCGGTGAGCCGCTCGCGCTCACCGACTGCCTCAACTTCGGCAACCCGGAGAAGCCGGAGATCGGTTGGGAGCTCGAGCAGGCGATCGAGGGCCTGGCCGCGGCCGCGGAGGCGCTCGGCATCCCGGTCGTATCGGGGAACGTCTCGCTGTACAACGACACCGACGGCCGCTCGATCCCGCCGACGCCGGTCGTCGGGTGCATTGGGCTCGTGCCGGACGTGCGCTACGTGCCAGACCGCTGGAAGTCGGGCGACGCCGTGCTCGTCGCAACTGCGCCGGGCAATCTCGAGCTCACCGCCGAGGCGGCGCTCGTCCGCTATGTCTGGAAGGCTGCGCCGGTGGTGACGCTGGCGCACGACGTGTCGGACGGCGGCCTGGAGGTGGCGCTCCTCGAGGCCGCCGAGCACAGCGGAATCGCCGCGCACGTCGACCTCCCGAGCGCGGCATCCGGCGGGCAGGTGCTGCTCGCCTGCGCGCCCGAGAACGTCGACCGGCTCGGACACCGAGGACTGCAACAGATCGGGACGGTGGGCTGATGTGCGGTCTCTTCGGCATCCGCTCGCCCCAACGCGACGTCGCCCGCCTGACGTACTTCGGGCTCTTCGCGCTGCAGCATCGCGGGCAAGAGTCGGCGGGCATCGCAGTCTCGGACAACGGCCGCCTGACGACGCTCCGCGACATGGGCCTCGTCACACAGGTCTTCGACGAGCAGAAGCTGCGCGGGCTGCACGGCGAGCTTGCGATCGGTCACACGCGCTACTCGACCACCGGCTCGTCGCAGTGGTGGAACGCGCAACCGCTCGTGCAGCACGGCAGCGCGCGCACCGTCGCACTCGGCCACAACGGCAACGTGACGAACGCCGCCGAGCTTCGCGACGAGCTCGCCGCGGACGGACATCGGCTCGCCACGACCGCCGACACCGAGGTGATCGCCGCACTGCTCGCGAACGACCCGGCTCCGCTCGCCGAGGCGGTCGCGAACACGATGCGCCGACTCGACGGCGCCTTCTCTGTCGTCGCACTGAGCGAAGGCAAGCTGATCGCGTTCCGAGATCCTCGCGGCATGCGTCCGCTCTCCTTGGGGCGGCTCGACGGCGACTGGGTCGTGGCGTCCGAGACCTGTGCGCTCGACCTGGTCGGCGCCGAGGTCGAACGGGAGGTTCGTCCGGGGGAGCTGCTGGTGATCGCCGAACAGGTCGAGGCGCACCAGGCTGTCGCCGAAGACGACGGCGGCGCGCTCTGCATCTTCGAGTTCTTCTACCTCGCGCGGCCTGACTCGAGGCTCTCGGGCGTCGAGGTGCACGGCGCCCGCGTCCGGATGGGCGAGCGGCTCGCCGCGGAGGCGCCGGTGGATGCCGACCTGGTGATGCCGATCCCGGACTCCGGGACGCCGGCTGCGATCGGTTTCTCGCGTGCGCTCAACATCCCGTTCAGCGAAGGGCTGATCAAGAACCGCTACGTCGGGCGCACGTTCATCGAGCCCGACCAGGGGCTCCGCGAACAGGGCATCAGGCTGAAGTTCAACCCGCTCGCGGAGGTCTCAGGGAAGCGGATCGTCGCCGTCGACGACTCGATCGTCCGCGGCAACACAACCCGGCAGATCGTGCAGATGCTCTTCGATGCCGGTGCAGCCGAGGTGCACGTGCGCGTGTCCGCTCCGCCCGTGATCTCGCAGTGCTACTACGGCATCGACTTCGCGGATGCAGACGAGTTGATCGCGGCGAGCAAGACCGTCGAGGAGGTGCGCAAGCACATCGGCGCCACCTCGCTCGCCTATCTCTCGCTCGAAGGGCTACAGGCCTCGACTCGACGGCCGGCGTCGCAGTTCTGCCGTGCGTGCCTCACGCGGGAGTATCCGACCAGCATCCCGCGCGAGGCACGCAAGCTCCAGTTCGAGCCGGTCTAGTTACTGCTCCAGGACGCGGGACGCCTTGGCGATCCCGCGCGAGATGAGATACGCGAAGGTCAGCGCCGTGAAGGCGGTCACGAACGTCGCCGAGCCGACCTGGTCGGACGCGAGCGCGATGATCGCGATCAGGATCGTCGCGAGGATGTAGACGAGCAGCTCGGCGTTCCCGGGCGTAACGGGCAGAGCGCTGAGATTGAAGTTGACGTTCGGCCCCGGCCCGCTGGGCGGCGGCGTCGACGGCTGCTCGGGGGGTGTGGTGGACATCCTCCTCCTTTCGCTAGGCCGCAGTCAGGCCTGGCACATGGACGATCTCGAGCTTCAGACCGTCGGGATCGTAGAAGAACACCGCGTAGTACCCCGGTACGTAGGCGTACTCCTGCGGTTCGCTCTCGAGTTCGGCGCCCTGCGCGCGCAGCCACTCCGCACGCTCGTCGACGTCCGCGCGCGACCGCGCCTCGAACGCGAGATGGTGCAGGCCGACGCTGTAGCGGTCGTACGGCACCGGGCCCGACTGGGCCTCGCGCAGGCCGACGGCCGTCCCCGGGCCGGCGATGTACCAGATCGTCTCGCCGCGCTCGCCTTCGACCTCCGACACCCTGTGGTATCCGAGCGGCCCGAGGAGATCGCTGTAGAACGGCAGGCTGCGCTCGATCGACGAGACGACCAGATCGACGTGGTGGACGCCCGTTGAGCGCACCGTTGACCTTCCAGTTTCAGCGCGAGCGGCTCAGTTCCTCCGCCCTGCCGTAGCGAACGGCACGCCTGACGGTGCGCGGATCGAGGCCTCGCTCGATCAGCTGCTGCCGCAGCTCGCCCTCGCTCGCCAGCCGCAGGAAGAGCCAGGCGAGCGCGACGAGCGTGACGATCGAGCCCTCGATCATCATCACGCCGCCGGCAATGCCCTGGTCTTCGAGGGCGGAGATTCCCCACAGCCGGCTCTGGTGGACGTACACCGTGTAGAAGACGCTGCCGGACCAGAAGAAGACGTTCCCGAGCACCGTCTCGACGACCCGCACGACGGCGATGTAGCCGAGCTTCGCGCCGGTGCCGAACCACTCCGGAGCGGGCAGGGTCTCGACGACGGGGAGCCACATGATCAGGCCGCCGGTGAAGAAGCAGACGTGCTCCAGCGCGTGCACGGCGTCGTGCCTGAGCGCCGCGTCGTACAGGAACGGCAGGTGCCAGGCATAGAGGTTCACCGCCCAGATCGGCAGCGCGACGAGGGGGTTTGCGAGGAAGCGCAACCGGTAGAGCCAGCGCAGCGCCGGACGAAGGATCGGCCCTGTCAGGCCGCCGAGCAGCGCGAGCGGCGCCAGGTCGCCGAGCAGCACGTGCTGGAGCATGTGGAACGAGAACATCCGCTCGCCGAGCGCGTGCACCGGAGAGACGAACGCGACGAGCAGGGTGAGGATGCCGGTCGCGAAGAGGGCGATCCGCCAGCCCGGGACTGGCGTGCCGCGATCCCGCAGCGCGAGCACGCGGCGTGTGTACAACGCCGCCGCGACAAGCGTCGGGACGATCTGGAGCGGATCCAGCGTCCAGCTCGTGTTGGGCGTGAGGTGAGCGATCATGTCGGCCTTGCACCTCTTTCATTACCACCTCGTCACGAGCAAGGTGCGTGAGGTCGAGGCCCGCTACGTCGGCAAGCTCGGGTTCTTGCTGGTCGCGCGCCACGGGCGGATCGGCGAGGACATCACGTCCTTCGAGGCTGGGTCCGGCTGGGACGACCTCGACCGGATGGGCTTCAAGCTCCGCCTGACCGAGCTCGAGCGCGGCGCGGTCAACGTCGTCGTCCAGCCCGGGCAGTGGGAGCTGCCCCGTGTCGACCATCTCGGCTTCGCGCTCGACGAGGAGGACTTCGTCGCGACGCTCGCGCGCGCCGAGGTGCGCGAGCTGCGCGTACAGGAGCACGGCGCCCGCCGGACGTTCGTCTCGACGAACGCCGGCTATCGGCTCGAGCTGCATCCGCCGCGCGACTGGCTCGACGAGTTGCTCGCCGGCTCGTCGGAGTTGCAACTCGCGGAGCTTCACCTTCGCGCGGACGATCCGGAGCTCAAGGCGTCGACCCTCGGCGAGCTGCTCGCGGCCCCGTACACCGCCGACTCGGTGATGGTCGGCGAGACGATCGTGCGCTTCGTTCCCGGCGGCCCGCAGGGGCGTCCGCAGCTGCACGCCGAGCTGTTCGTTTGAGCGCTCGCTGCGCTTGACACTGTCCAAAACTGCGAATTGACGGCATGCAATGCGCGCTGCATCCTCGAACGCATGAAACGATTCGTGTTGTTCGTGACCGCGTGTGCGTGCGTTGCAGCCGTCGCCGCACTCGCGCGACCGGCGGCCGCGTCGGCGAGCTGGTGCTGGCCGTCGTGCGGCGGCTACGGCCTGCTCGGCCAGTGGACGTCCACGTACACCGGCTGCTGGTTCTCGTCCGGCGAGGTGTGCAGCTACTACAACGGCTGGTTCAACGTCGGCATGGCGAAGACGTGCTATCCGGGTTGCGACTGGAACTACCGCACGACTGGCGTCGTGCTGTACGGCTTCGAGAATCACGACCGCATTCGCGGGGTCTTCACCGACAGGGCAGAGACCGTCTACACGCGGCCGTCTTACCTCGGCCTGAGCGGGCTCACCAGGGCGCAGATGACGTGGTATGCGGGAACGAACCAGGTCAACGCGGCGGCGATCGGATGAACAGACGAACGAAGCTCGCGGTCGCGCTCCTCGTCGTCGCCGGAGCCACTCTGGGAGGCGTGCTCGTCACCCGCGGCGACGCGTCGCGCGACACCGCGACGCTGTCGAATCAGGGCGGTACGACGATCGCGATCAGCGGGCTCCGAATGAAGCTCGCGACGATCCGCGCCGGCACGGTGCTCGCCACGCGTCGCGACCGCGTCTTCTATCGGCTGACGACCGTGAGCGGCGAGCAGTGCTTCGGCGTCGGCGTCGCGACGGACGTCGGGACCCCCGGCTCGGTGATGTGCCAACGCGGCTTCCCGAGCAGCGGCAGCCCCGTGCTCGACCTCTCGGTCTACGAGGGCACGCGCCACGACGCGAAGGAGTTCTCGCTGTTCCGTGTCGAGGGCTTCGCGGCCGACGGAGTCGCGGCCCTTCAGTTCTTCCGGCCGAACGGCGACGTCGCCCTCACCGTTCCGGTATCCGGCAACGTCTACTCGGCTGCGAGCCCGCCCAAGGGGCCGATCGCCGGCTACGCGGCTGTGGACAAGGAGGGCAAGCGGGTGTGGCGATCGCCCTGACCTAGCCGCCCGGCCCCGTAGACTCGACTCTCTTGACGGGGAGGACCTACGAGTCCGCAGGGGTGTCGCTCGCGACAGCAGAGTCCATCGTCGGACGCCTCCGCGCCGCCGTCGAGTCGACCGGCGCAGAGGCGTTCGGCGGCTTCGCGGGCCTCTACCCTCTCGACGACCGCCGTCTGCTGGCAGCGTCGACCGACAGCGTCGGCTCGAAGCTCATGCTGTCGCGCCGCGCCGGCAAGCTCCGCTGGGCGGGAATGGATCTCGCCGCGCACTGCATCGACGACGTCCTCTGCAGCGGCGCCGACCCGCTCTTCCTACTCGACTATGTCGCTGCGAACCGCATCGAGGAGGAGCAGGTCGTCGAGCTCGTCGAGGGGGCTGCTGACGTCTGCCGGCAAGCGGGCTGCGCTCTGATCGGCGGGGAGACCGCGGAGCTGCCGGGCATCTACCAGCCCGGCGAGCTCGACTTCGCGGGCACCTGCGTCGGAGTGGTCGAACGCGACCACGTCATCGACGGCTCCCGTTGCGAGACGGGCGACGTCGTCATCGGCCTGCCCTCGAGCGGGCTGCACACGAACGGCTTCTCGCTCGTCCGCGACGTGCTCGGCGACGAGGACATCGACGCCGAGCTGCTCCTCACCCCGCACCGCCTCTACCTCCAGGAGCTACGCGAGCTGCGCGCCCGGGCGGATGTGCGCGCGCTTGCGCACGTCACCGGCGGCGGCATCCTCGGCAACCTCGCGCGCGTGCTGCCGGACGGCGTCGAGGCGCGCATCGACTGGGGCAGCTGGGAGCGTCCGGAGGTGTTCGGCTGGCTTGCCGAACGCGGCGTCGCAGAAGACGAGCTGCGGCGCGTGTTCAATCTCGGCATCGGCATGTGCGCGGTCGTTCCCGCTGCGCCCGCTGATGCGCTCGTGATCGGAGAGCTGGTGTGATCGGCGTCCTGGTCTCAGGCGAAGGCTCGAACCTGCAGGCCCTGATCGACGCGGGGCTCCCGATCGCCGCCGTCGCGTCGAACCGACCCGGCGTCCGCGCGCTGGAGCGCGCAGAGGCGGCGAGCATCCCTGCACGCGTCTTCGAGCTCGAGTCGTATGCGGATCGTGCGGCGCGCGACGGCGAGCTGGCGGACTGGCTGCTGCTGCGCGGCGTCGACCTCGTCGTCCTCGCCGGCTACCTGCATCTGTTGACGCCGACGTTCCTCGACCGTTTCCCGGAACGGATTGTGAACGTCCACCCGTCGCTGCTCCCGAGTTTTCCCGGAGCGCGCGCGATACACGACGCGCTCGCGGCGGGCGTGGAGACGACCG
>DATFTK010000213.1:0-7726 GCA_035262005.1 Gaiellaceae bacterium
ATCGCGGCCACTAGGGCGATCCAGTTCAGGACGGAGACCATCAGCCGTAGCCGAGCTCGACCAGCCGCTGCTCGTCGATCCCGAAGTAATGGGCCAGCTCGTGGAGGACGGTGACGCGGATCTCGTGACGGAGCCGCTCCCGGTCGTGGCCGAAGTCGGCTTCAAGTGGCCGCCGGTAGATCGTCACCTTCGCCGGCAGGTACGGAGCCTCCTCGAAGAGCCCGAGCAGGGCGGGCTCCTCGGCGTTCTGCTCCTCGACCACGACCGCGACGTTCTCGAGCCCACTCGCCAGCCCCGGCGGGAGCTCGTCGAGTGCTTGGCGCACCTGCTCCTCGAAGTCCCGGGCCACTAGTAGGACGGCTGGAGCGGCCGGCGTTTCGCGACGAATCGCACCGTTAGGACGCCGAAGGCGAAGCCCCCGATGTGGGCGAAGACGGCGACGCCCCCTGTCTCATCCGGATGCGTCAGGCCGACGCCGCCCTGCCAGATCTGGAGGAGGATCCAGATTCCGAGGAACCAGACGGCGGGGATCTCACGGAAGACGAACACGATCAGCGTCAGCACCTTTGCGCGCGGGAGGAGGACGAAGTACGCGCCGAGGACGGCTGCGATCGCGCCGCTCGCCCCGATGTTCGGGATGCTCGCGTCGCGGACCGTCCCGAACTGGAGGGTCACGAACGTCTGCGTCGCTGCCGCGACGACGCCGGCGGCGAGGTACCAGAAGAGGAACCGCACCCGGCCGAGCGCGTCCTCGACGTTGTTCCCGAAGATCCAGAGGAAGAGCATGTTCCCGAGGATGTGCTCCCAGCTTCCGTGCATGAACATCGACGTGAACGTGCTCTCCAGCCACGAGAGGTGGTGCGAGACGATCTGGCCGTTCACCTCGACCGCCTCGCACGGCCCGTTCACTGAGCACGGATAGAAACCGTCCTTGACGACGTGGTAGTCGACGCCGCGGCCGCTGAGCTCCCAGAACCAGACGAGGAAGTTCGCGACGATGAGCGCAACCGTGACGAGCGGGAACGTCCGGGTCGGGACGTTGTCGCGAAGCGGTAGCACCTGCGGTTCTTACCGGACCTTGAGATCGTTGCGGCGTGGAGACTGCCGACCTCGTCATTCGCGACGGCACGATCTACGACGGCCGAGGCGGTCCGCCGCTCGAGGGCGACGTCGCGATCGCCGGCGACACGATCGCCGCGGTCGGCCGCCTCGAAGGCTGGCGCGGCCGGGACGAGCTCGACGCCGCGGGGCTGGCCGTCGCGCCCGGCTTCGTCAACATGCTCAGCTGGGCGACCGAGTCGCTGCTCGAGGACGGCCGCGCCCAGAGCGACATCCGCCAGGGCGTGACGCTCGAGGTGATGGGCGAGGGCTTCTCGATGGGCCCGCTCACGGACGAGATGAAGGAGGAGGTGCAGGCCCAGTCACTGCTCGGCCATCCCATCGAGTGGACGACGCTCGGCGAATACCTCGAGTACCTCGAACAGCACGGTGTGGCGCCGAACGTCGCATCGTTCGTCGGCTCCGCGACGGTGCGCGAGCATGTGATCGGCGCCGACGATCGCGCGCCGACCGAATGCGAGCTCGCGGAGATGCAGGAGCTCGTCGCCGACGCGATGCGCGAGGGTGCCGTCGGCCTCGCCGCCGCGCTGATCTACGCGCCTGCGTTCTACGCGCAGACTGACGAGCTGATCTCGCTCGCGCGGCCGGCGGGCCTGTACATCACCCATCTCCGTAGCGAGGGCGACGCGCTGCTCGAGGCGCTGGACGAGTTCCTCACGATCGTGCGTACCGCCGGAGTTCGCGGAGAGATCTACCACCTCAAGGTCGCGGGCCGGAGGAACTGGCCGAAGCTCGAGACGTTGATCGAACGCGTCGAGTCGGAGCAGCGCGACGGCCTCGAACTCACGGCGGACATGTACACGTACACGGCGGGGGCGACGGGCCTCGACGGGGCCATGCCGCCGTGGGTGCAGGCCGGCGGCTTCGAGGCGTGGCGCGCGCGGCTGCAGGACGCCGACACACGCGCCCGCGTCGTCGCCGAGATGCACGAGCCGACGGACGCCTGGGAGAACATGTTCGAGCTCGCCGGCCCGGAGAACATCAAGCTGCTGGCGTTCAAGAACGAGGCGCTGCGCCCGCTGACCGGCAGGACGCTCGCGGAAGTCGCGGTGGAGCGGGGGACGCCGCCGGCCGAGACGGCGATCGACCTCGTGATCGAGGACGGGACCCGCGTCGGCGCGGCCTACTTCACCATGTCCGAGCAGAACCTGAGGCGCATCCTGGGGCTCCCGTGGGTGAGCTTCTGCTCCGACTCCGACGCGCCGTCGGCGGAGGGACGCTTCCTGCAGTGGAGCAGCCATCCGCGTGCGTACGGCAGCTTCGCGCGGCTGTTGGGGAGATATGTACGCGACGAGCAGGTCGTCCCGCTTGAAGAGGCGATCCGCCGGCTGACGTCGCTGCCCGCGCGCACGCTGCGGCTGCAGCGGCGAGGTCTGCTCGAGCCGGGCTACTACGCCGACGTCGTCGTCTTCGATCCGGCGCGGATCGAGGACCACGCGACGTTCGACGAGCCGCACCAATACGCAGCCGGCGTCGCACACGTCGCCGTCAACGGAACGCTGGCGTTGCGGGACGGCGCGCACACCGGTGCGCTGCCCGGGCGCGTCGTCCGCGGGCCGCTGTGGTCAGGCGATCCGCGTTCCGCCACCTGACTCCAGGCCTTCGAAATTGGTGATCAACGTCTCGCCGCCGAAGGCGAGCGCGGCCTCCACCTTCGGGCGCATCGAGCCCTCCGCGAGCTCCGGGAGGAGCCTCTCCGCGTCGCCACGCGGAAGCGTCTGCAGCTCCTCTTGATTCGGCTCGCCGAAGTTCGCGTACACCGCCGGCACCTCGGTCAGGATGATCAGCCGTTCGGCGTCGAGCCCGCGCGCGAGCAGCGCTGACGCGCGGTCCTTGTCGATGACGGCGTCGACGCCCGTGAGCCGGTCACCGCGCCGGACGACGGGGATGCCCCCGCCGCCGCACGCAATCACAACCGCGCTCTGGGCAAGCCGGCGGATCACTTCCAGCTCGACGATCTCGAGCGGCTGCGGCGACGGGACGACACGGCGGTGACCTCGGTTTGCGTCGGAGACCATCGCCCAGCCCCGCTCGCGCTCCAGCTGCTCCGCCTGCTCTGACGTGTAGAACGGCCCGATCGGTTTCGTCGGCCGGTCGAACGCCGGATCGTCAGCCGCTACGCGGACATGCGTCAGCAGGCACGCGGGTGTCGCGGCGGCGCGGAGCTCCGCCGCGATCAGCGCGCCGATCTCCGCCTGCGTCTGCGCGACGGCGAGCCAGAGCGGCAGCGGCGGCGCTTCGTCGGCGGCGCGCTCCTGTCGGATCAGCTCGTTTCCGACCTGCGGGCCGTTCCCATGCGTGATCACGAGCCCCGGCTTGGCGAGCAGCGGTTGCAGCGCCGCCATGGCCCGTCGAAGGTTCGCGAGCTGCTCCGCCGCCGTGCCGCGTTCGCCGGGCCGCATCAACGCGTTCCCGCCAAGCGCTACGACGGTGGCGCTCACACGAGCGCTGGTTCCAGCAGGCCCTTCTCGCCGAGCACGTCTTTGAGCGTCGGCTCGCCCATCTCCTGGAGCTTGTACGTCACGCGCAACGCCGGCTTGTCGAGGTCGATCAGCCGGCGCAGGTCGATCGGCGTTCCGATCAGGACGAGGTCCGCGTCGGAGCGCTCGATCGTCTCGCGCAGGTCGTCCATCTGCTGCCGCCCGTAGCCCATCGCGGGGAGGAGCGTGCCGACATTCGGGTACTGCTCGAAGGTCTCCGCGATCGTCCCCACCGCAAACGGGCGCGGGTCGACGAGCTCCGACGCGCCGTGCTGCTTCGCCGCCAGCACGGCGGCGCCGTACGTCATCTCCCCGTGCGTCAGCGTCGGACCGTCCTCGATCGCGAGGACGCGTTTGTTGCGGATCTGCTCTGCATCGCCCTCGACCTCGAACGGTGACGCCGCGAGCACGACGCGCGCGTTCGTCGTGTTGTCGTGGATCGAGTCGAGCACCGCGTCGATCCCTTCCTGCGAGGCGCTGTCGATCTTGTTGACGACGCACACGTCCGCCATGCGGAGGTTCGTCTCGCCGGGGTGATAGCGGAGCTCGTGCCCCGGACGGTGCGGGTCGACGACGACGATGTGCACGTCGGGCTTGATGAACGGTGTGTCGTTGTTGCCGCCGTCCCAGAGGATGACGTCCGCTTCCTGCTCGGCGGCGCGCAGGATGCGCTCGTAATCGATGCCGGCGAAGACGAGGTTGCCCTCGGCGAGGTGCGGCTCGTACTCCTCGCGCTCCTCGATCGTCGCGTCGGCCGCCTCGAGATCCTCGTAGCGCTCGAAGCGCTGCACGCCCTGCGCGGCGAGATCGCCGTAGGGCATCGGATGGCGCAAAACGGCGACACGCTTGCCGCTCTCACGGAACAGCCGCGCGACGTGGCGCGTCGTCTGGCTCTTGCCGGAGCCCGTTCGCACTGCACAGATCGCGACGACCGGCTTCCCCGACGCGAGCATCGTGTCGTGCGGCGAGATCAGGTGATACGAGGCACCCGCGGCCAACGCGCGTGAGCCGACGTGCATGACGTGCTCGTGCGTCACGTCCGAATACGCGAACACGACCGAGTCGATCTCGTGCTCTCGGACGAGTTGCTCGAGCGCCGACTCCGGGAGGATCGGGATCCCCTCGGGGTAGAGCGTGCCCGCCAGTTCCGGCGGGTAGCGGCGCCCGTCGATGTTCGGGATCTGCGTCGCCGTGAAGGCGACGACCTCGTACTCGGGGCGGTCGCGGTAGACGAGGTTGAAGTTGTGGAAATCCCGCCCTGCTGCCCCCGCGATCAGCACTCGGGTCCTGGCCATGCATAAAGCATATGCAGGTACCCAGGACGGAGGCTACGGCAGTACTTCGCGCACCCTTTCCGCCACGGCCTCCATCTCCAGGGTCGAGCCCGTGACCTCCTTCAGCATCTCCTCGGCCCGCATCCGCTGGCCCTCGCCCCAGAGCTCGCGCAGGAGCGAGCCGGCATCGCGCGAAGCGAACCAGCGCGTCCCGAACCGCTCCTTCAGGTACGCGCGGAGCTGAGCCTCGAACGCCCAGGAACGGAGGTATGACGAGACGTAGAAGCCGGAGTCGATGTCGGCGAGGTAGTTCGCCGGTGTGACGTCGATCTTGAGCGCGTCGGAGAGCAGTTCCGCGTATCGCGAGCGCATCGTGGTGACGTCCTCGGCAGAGTGGAACTCGATCTCGTACAGGATCTTCGCCGCGTAGCGGCGCACGAAGTAGAGCAGCCCGGTCGCGCCCTCGATCGCGTACTCGCCGGGGTGCGCGAAGTCGAGCATGCCCGTGAGCCACGCCGGCTCGTCGGTGAGGTGCTGCAGGAGCATCGCCCAGCCCTCGGTGACGGCGTTGTCGCCGAGTCGCTTCTCCTCCATCGAGAGATCGCGCGACGTGTGCGCGAAGTGCTCGGTGTGGCCGCCCTCGTGGAAGAGTGCGCGCCAGTCGTCGGGCCCGCCGATCGGCTGGATCACGAGCACGACGCGGTCGGGCACCTCGATCGGTGCGCAGAACGCGCGCGGGCTCTTGTTGGGGCGCTCGTCGAGATCGAGCGTGACGTTCTCTTGCGACTTGAGGTCGATGCCGAGGTCGGCGAGCGTCTTGTCCAGCGCCGGCACCATTCGGTCCGCCGGGAACATCTTGTCCCACTCGGGCGCGCGAAAGAGGCGGGCCACGTCCCAGCGCTGCGCTTCCGCGAGCGAGACGCCGACGCGTGCGCGGAAGAGCTTGTCGGCCGCGTCTTCGTACAGTCGCTGTGTCGAGTCGAGGAAATGGCGGCACTGGTCGGCGAGCTCGTCGAGCGCGGACGACGGGAGCGCCTGGCGGTACAGCTCGAGGTAGTTCGCGAAGCCGAGGTCGCGCGCACCTTGCTGGATCACGTGCGCGGCGTCGAGATGGAGGGGGTTCATCTGCTCGTCGAGCACCTCGTTCGCACGCGCGTCGAGCTCGCGCCGCTTGTCGCGGTCCGGCTCGTTCGCAAGCGCGGGCCGCACCATCCGATACGGGATCTCCTCGCCGTCGACGCTGACGGTCAGGTCAGACTCGAGCTCGGCGAGCTTCTCCGCGTGGTCGCGCGTCAAGTCGCCGAAGTACCCCTCGCACGCGAAGCGCCACAGCTCGCGCACGCGCGCGCCGCCGTTGACGGCGAGGCCGATCGACTGCACCTGGTCGAGCTCCGTGAGGTTCTTGTGCCGCTCGTAGATCGGCGTCAGGTCGAACGTGTCCTTCAGCCCGGCATAGTGGAGATAGAACTCCTCGTCGAGCTCCGCAATGAAGCGGTCGGCCTGCTCGCGGTAGGTGTCGAGCTCGCGGTCGGAGAGCGGAACGGCGGGCATAGGATTGGCTAGACCCCTTTGGGCGTCTTCACGTGCATCCGCCTAGGATACGCAGGCCGTGCACGAGATCCGCCTGAAGACCGACCGCCGGACGCAACTCGTCGACATCACGCAGGAGGTACAGGACGCGATCGGCGAGACGAACGGCGCGGCCGCGGCGGCGCTCGTCTACGTCCCGCACACGACGGCAGGCGTGACGATCAACGAGGGCGCCGACCCCGCAGTGGCCGCCGACCTCGAGTCGGCACTGGAGAATGTCGTCGACGACGGCTGGGACTGGAAGCACGTAGAGGATCCGGACGGCCCCAACGCACCGTCGCACGTCCGCGCGTCGCTGATGAGCCCGCAGATCCTGATTCCGCTCGACGACGGCAAGCTCGCGCTCGGGCGCTGGCAAGGGATCTTCTTCTGCGAGTTCGACGGCCCCCGCGACAGGAAGGTCTACGTCACGCCGCTTCGCTAGGCGCCGGCCGAAAGCTGCGCTTTTCGCCCGGGTCAGGTACGCCGCTTCGCGGGAAACGCGCACGGGCAAAGCCCGCGCGCTCTAACCGTGCTGGGCGGTTGTTCTCTTCCGTGCGGCGCGCGCAGGCTGCGCGTGCACGCGTCGCATCAGTCCGCCTCCGGCTAAGCATTGCTTAGCCTCCGGCCTTGATGGGGTCTTATCCCGAAGGGGTCTGACCCCAGCCTTCGAACGGCGGGAGGCGACCGTCGGCTTGGCCCCAGTAGTCCGTCTGCT
The DNA here is from genome assembly GCA_035262005.1 of Gaiellaceae bacterium. Taxonomy (GTDB): domain Bacteria; phylum Actinomycetota; class Thermoleophilia; order Gaiellales; family Gaiellaceae; genus 3-1-20CM-4-69-9. The sequence goes on from DATFTK010000213.1 coordinate 7,161, forward strand.
CGAGCGCGCGGCCGTCCTCGCCGAAGCGGATCACCGAGGTCCCCGCGAGCGAGACCTGCTCCCCGTTCTCGACGATGACGGCCCACCACTCGATCGCGGCGCGATCGCCGGCGACGATCGGCTCGCCCATCCAGACCTCGGGCTCGCCCTCCTCGTCGCCGAGCGCCCAGCGCGCGTACTCGATCGGGCTGCCGGGTTCGCGGAACGGGTGCGAGCGGTGCACGGCGGCCGGTGCGTAGATCGGCTCGAGCAGCTCGGCGTCGAGCGCGCGCCAGGCACGCGTCCACGCCTCTGACCACGCTCGCGCCGCGCCGGCCGTGTCCATTGGGGCGAAGGTTAACCGCCGCTTAACGCGCCGCTAAGACGGAGGATCTAAAACGCGATCGTGCGGAGGTCGTTGTTCGTCGTCGCGGTGTCGCTGGTCGCGCTCGGGGCCGTCTTCGCGCTCACGGCGCCGGCCGGGACGCAGCGCACGCCGGCAAAGGCTCCGACCGGCATCCACAAGATCAAGCACGTGATCGTGATCATGCAGGAGAACCGCTCCTTCGATCACTACTTCGGGACGT
>DATFTK010000214.1:0-52293 GCA_035262005.1 Gaiellaceae bacterium
CGGCAGTCGCGTGCGGCACCCAGGCGTCGTCGAGCTCGGTCACGGGCCACGTGGCTTGCTTGCCTTGGAGGACGTCGAAACGCACGTCGACCTCGCCCGCGATCTCGACGCCGGTGAAGCAGATCTCGCCGTCGCCCATCGAGGCGTGCATGTCGCCGACCGCGAACATGCCGCCCGGCTGCCGCACCGGGAAGTAGATCCGCGCGCCTTTGCCGTGCAGATGATCGTCGAGATTGCCGCCGTGACGGCCGGCGAGGCCGTTCGACAGCGTGGCGCCGTCGGTCCCGACGCCGACCACGCCGACCATCGGCCTCGCCGGGAACCGCACCCGCTCGTTCATCTCGATCCAGCCGTCGACCACACGAAACATGCGCGTCACCGGTGACTCGACCTGCTCGATCAGCTGGCCGAAGCCCGGGATGAGGCAGGCAAAGCCGACCTCGATCGGCCGCACGTCGAGAATCTCCGCGATCAGCGAGTCGCCCGGCTCGGCGCCGCGCACCGCGACCGGTCCCGTGGCGCTGTTCAGGCGCTCGAAGTCGATTCCGGTGACGAGGTCGTCCTCGCTCGTGATCTGGCCGGTGAAGCAGTCGTTCGTCTGGAAGGTCACCATGTCGCCCGGGTCGACCTCCAGCACCGGCCGGAGGTCGGGCCCGAACGACCAGATCACTTGTTCACGCGACAGGAAGTGCTGCGACGCCATCAGTCGCGCCAAGGCGGTGCATTGTGGGTCCAACGCCCGCCCAGCATCGTCGCCACGACCCTCACGTCGGCAATGTCGTCCGTCTCGTACGGGTCCCGGTCGAGCACGACGAGGTCGGCCAGGTACCCGGGAACGAGCTTCCCCCGTCGGTGCTCGTCGCCCGCCAGCCACGCAGGATTCACGGTCGTGGCCAGAAGGGCCTCGTCGAGCGTCAGCCGCTGCTCCGGGTGCCAGGCACGTGACACGGCTGCAATGACGCCGGCCCAAGGATCCAGCTCCTCGATGGGCGCGTCCGAACCGTTCGCGACGAGCGCGCCGGCGTCCCACAGCGAGCGGTAGGCGTAGGCGCGATCGGTCATGCCCGCCCAGAGGCGGTCGGCGATTTGAGCATCCGACGGAGCGTGGCTGAACTGGACGGAGGCGGCGACGCCGAGCTCGCCGAAGCGCGGAACGTCGTCCCACGCGAGCAGCTGCGCGTGCTCGATCCGAGGGCGCAGGCCACGCCAGTCGTCCCGGGTCTGCTCGAACGCGTCGAGCGCGTCGCGGTTCGCGAGATCGCCGATCGCGTGCACGGCGACCGGCAGCCGCGCCCGCGCTCCCGCGCGGATGATCTCGACGAGGTCGTCGCGGCTCGTGATCTGCACGCCGGAGCCGTCGAGCAGCCGCGCGGTCTGGGAGCCGAGCGTGCCGTCCATGAATGCCTTCAGGTACCCGACGCGGATCAGGTCGTCGCCGAAGCCGCTGTGCAGGTGGAGCGCCGCCGCATGCTCGACCTGATCGGCCGGGATCGACTGCCAGACGCGGAGGTGCAGCGACCCCTCGTCGCGCAGGCGCTGCCAGACTCCGAGCGCGCCGAGCCAGCCGTCCTTGTCGTGGACGCACGTGACTCCGCGCGACACGGCGATGCGGACGCCCTCGCGCGAGGCCTCGACCATTTCGTCCTCGGTCGGCCGGACATAGCTGTCGCGGAAGTGCCAGGCACACTCCTCGCGCAGAACGCCCGTCGGTTCGCCGCTGTCGTCGCGCACGACCACGCCGCCCTCGACCTCGAGGTCGCCGTTCGCCCGGGCGAGCGCGGCCGAGTTGAGCCAGAGCGAGTGGTAGTCGCGCGCCATCAACGCAGCGGGCGTGTCGCCGGTGACGCGGTCGAGCGCCTCCTTCGTCGGCTCCGTCGGCGGCGCCCAGTCGCCGCTGCGCCAACCCGTCCCGCGGAGCCAGCCGCCCGGCTGGACGTCGCGCGCCGCGGCCGCGACCCGCTCGAGCGTCTCGTCGAGCGTGGCCGCGCCCTCCAGCCGCACCTGCCGCTGCGCCAGCGACCACGTCGGGAAGTGGACGTGCGCGTCGGTGAAGCCCGGGATGACGCACCGTCCGCCGAGGTCGACGCGCTCGGGGCTCGCGAGCGCGGTCTCGTGCGTGCCGACGCCACCGGCGATCCGGTCGCCGGCGATCGCGAGCGCGCCCGCCACCGGAAGCGCGGGATCCATCGTCCGCATGACGCCGTTCTCGAGGATCACGCGCTGGAAAATAGACTTTCACGCATGGCGTACGAAGCCCTGACCGCGGAACAGCGCGAGCTCCGTGACCTGGTCCGGCAGCTCGCGCGCGATCGGATCGCGCCGCGGGCGGCCGAGATCGACGAGAGCCACGAGTTTCCGTGGGACGTCGTCGAGCTCTTCCGCGAGAACGACATCTTCGGGCTCCTGTTCGACGAGGAGTACGGCGGGCTCGGCACCGGGACGCTCCTCTCGCTCGTCGCGATCGAGGAGGTCTCGAAGGTCTGCGCCACGAGCGGTCTCATCCTGGCGGTCCAGGAGCTCGGTTCGCTCGGCCTCAAGCTCGCGGGCGACGACGACCAGAAGCAGCGCTACCTCCCGCGGCTCGCGTCCGGGGAGTGGCTCGCCGCCTATGCGTTGACGGAGTCCGGCTCGGGCTCGGACTCGGCCGCCATGCGCAGCACGGCGGAGCGGGACGGCGACGCGTATGTCCTCAACGGCTCCAAGCGCTTCATCACGAACGCCGGCGTCGCGCAGCTCTACACGGTCTTCGCGAAGACCGACTCCGAGGCCGGCCACGCGGGCATCTCTGCCTTCGTCGTCGAGGCCGACACGTCCGGCTTCGAGGTCGCGCGGCTCGAGCCGAAGATGGGGATCCGCGGCTCGACCACCGGGGAGCTGACGTTCGACGACGTCCGCGTCCCGGCCGAGAACCTGCTCGGCGAGGAGGGGGAGGGCTTCAGGATCGCGATGCGCATCCTCGACCGTTCACGACCGGGAATCGCCGCGCAGGGGCTCGGCATTGCGCAGGGCGCAACCGACTACGCGCTCGAGTACGCGAAGACGCGCGAGACGATGGGCAAGCCGATCGGCGAGCATCAGCTCGTCGCCGCGATGCTCGCCGACATGGAGACGAAGTGCGAGGCGGCCCGCGGGCTGCTGTACAAGTTCGGGGCCGCAGTCGACGAGGGCATCGACGGGCCGGAGCTGACGAAGCTCTCGGCGATGACGAAGCTCTACTGCACCGACGTCGCGATGCAGGTCACGACTGACGCGGTGCAAGTGCTCGGCGGTTACGGCTACATCTCGGAATATCCCTTGGAGCGGATGATGCGAGATGCGAAGATCACGCAGATCTACGAGGGCACGAATCAGATCCAGCGCCTGGTGATCGCGCGCGAGATGCTCAAGGAGCAGCGCGCATTCCTGCTCGCCGGCGTCGGCTGACTGTCAGGAGGAGTCCAATGAAGCGCTACATCGTCCCGCTGGTGCTCCTTGCAGCACTGGCCGCCGTCGGCACCGCCGGCGCTATCGGCGTCTCGCCCGTGAAGGGCTCGTTCAAGTACTGCGACAACCCGACCTTCCCGCCGTTGGAGTCGAAGACGACCTCGGGCAAGCCGGTCGGGTTCGACATCGACATGGCGAACGCGATCGGGAAGCTCTGGAAGGTGAAGGCGAACTTCGTCTTCAGCTCGTTCGACGGGCTGCTGCCGGCGCTCGGGGCTAAGCGATGCAACATGGTGATCAGCGGGATCTTCGTCACGCCGGACCGCACGGCGAAGTTCCCCGCGGTGCCGTACATGAAGTCGCACCGTGCGCTCGTCGTCGCCGCCGGCAACCCGAAGGGGATCAAAGGGCCGAACGACCTCGCCGGGAAGAACGTGGCTGTCCAGTCCGCGACGAAGTACGAGCAGTACCTGAAGGATCTGAACGACCAGTTCAAGTCCTCCGGGAAGTCGCAGATGAACCTGACGAGCTACCCGGGCGACACGGACGCGATCGGGCAGATCCTCATCGGGCGCGCCGACGCGGTCCTCACTCAGGACACCGAGGGCGCGTTCCAGAAGAAGCAGCACCCCGGGAAGCTGGCGATCGGCTACCTCTTCCCGGAGACCGACACCTTCGGGATCTACTACCGCAAGTCCGACAAGCAGCTGGGCACCTCGCTGAAGGCGGCGATCAAGACGCTGAAGAAGAACGGCACCTTGAAGAAGCTCGCCGCGAAGCAGCAGATCCCCGCTGCTGACGTGAAGTAGGCTCGCCGACACGGGTGGTCGCAAGCTTCGACACCCATCTGTTCTGGGAAGTGCTCCGCTCCGAGCCGTACTGGAGGGGAGCACTTCTCGCCATCGCGCTGACGTGCGCGTCGCTGGGAGCTGCCTGCCTGCTCGGGTTCCCCCTCGCGCTCGGGCGGGCGTCGCGGCAGCCGGCCGTGCGATTCGTCGTCTTCTTGTACAGCTGGTTCTTCCGGGCGACGCCGACGCTGCTGCTGCTGATCATCGTCTGGGACGTGATCCCGCAACAGTTCACGGTGTTCACGCACAACTGGTTCACGCCGTTCCTGGCGGCATTCATCGCGCTGTCGCTGAACGAGGCGGCCTACATGGCGGAGATCATCCGCGCCGGTCTGCTGGCAGTCGACCCAGGGCAGGAGCTGGCGGGCCGGGCGCTCGGGATGCGCCGCTGGCAGATCCTCCGCCGCGTCGTCGTCCCGCAAGCGGTCCGGATCGTGATCCCGCCGACCGGCAACGAGTTCATCACCCTGCTGAAGCTGACGTCGCTCGCATCGGTCATCTCCGTGCACGAGCTGTTGACGGCCGCAAACGAGCAGGCGTCGATCAGCTTCAGCTACCGCGAGGTGTACGGGGCGGCGCTCGTCTACTACCTGGTGATCGTGAGCGTCCTGATGTTTCTGCAGAGCCGGCTCGAGCGGCGCTTCACCTTCCGCTCGCGCTCGCGCGGGAGGACGGCGGTCGGGCTCGCGGCCGCGGCGCACGACGCGCGATGAACGAGACCGTCCTGCGGGCGGAGGGCGTGCGCAAGTCGTACGACGGGCTGCCGGTGCTGCAGGGTGTGTCGCTGGAGGTCGGTCGCGGTGAGGTGAAGGTCATCATCGGCCCGTCGGGCTCGGGCAAGTCGACGTTCCTGCGCGCGCTCGCGCTGCTCGAGCCGGTCGACGCCGGCGAGGTCTACCTCGAGGGCGAGCAGGTGAGCGGCCTGAAGGAGAAGCAGCTTGCCGCCCACCGCTCGGAGATCGGAATGGTCTTCCAGCGCTTCAACCTGTTCCAGAACATGACGGCGCTCGGGAACGTGATGGTCGCGCTGCGCGACGTGCGCCGGGTGCCCAGGCAGGAGGCCCGCGCGCGTGCGCTCGAGTTCCTGGCGCGGGTGGGGCTTCGCGACAAGGCGGAGAACTACCCGGAGGAGTTGTCCGGCGGCCAGCAGCAGCGCGTCGCAATCGCGCGTGCGCTCGTGATGCGGCCGAAGGCGATGCTGTTCGACGAGCCGACGTCTGCGCTCGACGTGGAACTGGTGCGCGAGGTCCTCGACGTGATGGAGAGTCTGGCGCGCGACGGCATGACGATGGTGGTCGTCTCGCACGAGCTCCGCTTCGCGCACCACGTTGCGAGCTCGATCCTGATGATGGACGAGGGGAAGATCATCGAGGAAGCGCCGCCCGAGCAGTTCTTTTCCGCTCCGTCGCAGGAGCGCACGAAGCGCTTCCTCGCACTCGTGGAGTGAGACGAGGCGCTCAGGCGGGTGAAACCGTCCGGCGCATCACGCAGTTCTTCTTTCCCTTCGGCCGGTCGTAGCTGAAGCCGGTCTGTTCATAGAGGCTGCGCGTGGTGTTGTAGAGGAACTGGGGCCGCATCTTCTCGCCCGGCTGCAATTCGTGCGGATAGCCCTCCACCACGCCGCCGCCAGCCTGCGCAATCAGGTCGACGGCACCGCGCAGCGCCATCCCTGCGACGCCTTTCCGCCGATAGTCCCTGTCGACGAAGATGCAGGTGATGCGATAGTCGGGCGGCTCTTCGGTGCGGGTCGCCTCGTACTCCTTCCGGTGGTGGATGTTCGGCAGCTCCTCCGGGGAGCCGTATTGGCACCAGGCCACCGCGGCGTCGCCGTCGAAGACCAGGGCCGCGTGCGCGTTGCCCTCGCGAACGAGCCGCTCCTTCCAGGGACGGCCCTTTTCGCCCTCGGGCCTGCCCTCTCGCGAATGGAACCACGTGCACCAGCAGCCGCCGAACCCGCACCCCTTGTGCTTCTCGAGCAGGCGCGCGTAGGCATCCCACGTCGAGGAATCGAGTGGCCTGATCTCGTACTCGCTCATGCATGCTCCTTTCAGACTGGCAGCCAGTCGGCGATCTCGGGGATGAACTCCGGGTCGATCTGATGGAACATCGGCGTCTCGCGGTAGAGCACCGACGCGCCGGCCGCCTCGAGCTCCGCCCGCGCGCGGCGACCCCACTCGACGCCGATCACATTGTCGAGCGTGCCGTGGCCGATCGCGACCGGTGGCAGCGGCGGCGACAGGTCCAGTGAGAAGCCCTCGACGGTCGGGATGAACGAGCTCAGCGCGATCAGCCCCGCCGGCCGCGGCCGCCCGGCGCCGAGCCCGAGCGAGTACGCCATCACGCCGCCCTGCGAGAACCCGCCGAGCACGACGCGCTCGAACCCCAGCTCCGCCTCGGCGACGAAGGCGTCCAGCCATTCGGACGCCGCGTCGTAGCTCCCAAGGAACGACTTCGCCTCGGGCGTCCCGATGCCGCCGAGCGCGTACCAGTGCGCGCCCCCGGGTGGGAGCGCCAACGGCCCGCGCGGCGTGGCGCCGATCAGGCGCCGTTCCGGATCGAAGGCGTCGAGCAGCGGGAAGAGGTCGAGCTCGTCGGCGCCCCGCCCGTGGAAGAGCACGAGTGCGCCTTCCGGCGCTCCGGCGGCGGGTCGGATCCGCGCAGCGAGACTCACCGGACGATTGTTACCGTGGCGACGTGCGCTTCGAGGGGATTCACCACATCACGTGCATCACCGGCGACGCGCCCGGCAACGTCGACTTCTACGTCCGCGTCCTCGGGCTGAGGCTCGTCAAGAAGTCCGTCAACCAGGACGACCCGACCGTCTACCACCTCTTCTACGCCGACGAGAAGGGCAGTGCCGGCAGCGACCTGACCTTCTTCGAGTACCCGCACGCGCGTCCCGGCAGGGCAGGGCGCGGAATGGTCCACCGGATCGTCTTCCGCGTTGCCTCCGAGGACGCGATCGAGTTCTGGACAGATCGGCTCACGGCCGAAGGCGTCGAGGTCGACCGCAGCGAGGGCAGCCTCCGCTTCAGCGACCCCGAGGGCCTCGACCTCGAGCTCTCCGTCGTCGAGACGGCCGACGAGCCGCTGATCGCCGACCACCCCGAGATCCCGCGCGAGCTCGCGCTGCAGGGGTTCGACGGCGTCCGCGCGTACGCCGACCCCGGCCCGAGCCGCGACTTCCTCGAGCAGGTGCTCTCGTTCGACCCGCACGGTGACTCGGTCTGGGAGGTTCGCGGCGACAAGCGCGGCTCCTGGTACGCCTACGACGAGCCGCCGGTCGAGCCCGGACTTCCGGGCGGGGGAACCGTCCATCACGTCGCCTGGGCGTCGCCGCCCGACGAGCACGAGGCCTGGCAGAAGCGCGTTGCGGCGAGCGGTGCCCATCCGACGCCCATCATCGACCGCTTCTACTTCAAGTCGATCTACTTCCGCGAGCCGAGCGGCGTGCTGTTCGAGATCGCGACCATCGGCCCGGGGTTCACCGTCGACGAGCCGCTCGAGCACCTCGGCGAGAAGCTTTCGCTGCCGCCCGACTACGAGCATCTGCGCGCGACCGTCGAACCGGTCCTGACGCCTCTACCCAACCCGCGCGAGCTCGTCCAGCGCTAGCGGCGGGTACTTCGCGCGGATCGCGTCGACGAACGACGCCATTCGCTCCGCGAGCGCCGCGTCCTCGATCTCGAGCACGTTCTCGGCATTCTCCTCGCCGGAGTGGGAGAGGTTGAAACTGCCGACAAACACCGTGTCGTCACAGACACACACCTTTGCGTGCATGTAATCGTGGACGGCGCCGGGCGCGTAGGGCGTCGACCGCTTCCCGGTGAACGGCGCGTTCCGCAGCACGAACATGAGTGACGGCGTCTTCCAGGTGTTGTTGCCGTTCAGCCGCCACTGTTCGAAGACCTCGGCGATCTGGGTCGCGTCGACGACACCGGCGACGTCGATCTTCTTGTCGGCGGCGACCTCGGCCAGTGTCCCGAGGATCGGGCCGGAGGTGATGATCGGCGATGCGATCCGTACGCGCCGATCTGCGTCCCCGATCGCGTTCGCGATCCGGTGCGCCAGCCGCTCTCCGCGCTTCGGCGAGAACCAGGTCCGCACGTCGACGTCGCCGACGCGGATCGGGTCGGGCGGCACATTCCCCGACGCCTGCACGTCGCGTTTCTTCCAGAGCTGGGAGAAGTCCTCCTGGAAGCGGATCGCAACGCCGGTCGACTCCACGATCACGATCACGTTCTCCTCACGCGTCCACGCATCGTCGGTCCAGTTCGTCGAGCCGGTCCAGACCGCGGTGCGATCGCGCACCATGAACTTGTGGTGCATCAGATCCGGCCAGCCTGGAACGGCTGCGGTCTCGAAAGGGAGGGACTCGAGCAGGCTAGGCTCAGTCTTCGGCGGCGGCGGAACCGGAGGCCGCTGGTCGTCGCGGTCGAGGTTGTAGAGCAGCCGGACGTTCACGCCTCGGTTCTGCGCGCCCACCAGCGCGTCGCGGACGACGTCTGCGGTGTCGTCGTGGAGCCGGACGTCGTAGAGCGCCAGCTCGAGCGTGTGCTCGGCCGGTCCGGCGAACTCGGCGATCATCCGCGCGACGTCGAGCGCCGCCTGGCCGCCGTCGGTGAGAGTGTGGACCGTGATCAGAGGGCGTAGGCTATGTGGAGCGGTCATGGCCGATCGACGAGAAGCGGTGGCGGACAATCTGCGCTCGCTCGCGGGCGACCTGAAGAACCTGCTCGATTCCGCGACGACCGATCCGAAGTCGCGCCGCCGAAGGGAGCTGCAGTGGCGCGCCCTCTACGGCGGCCTCTCGATCGTCACGACCCTGGCGGCGCGCCGCATCGCGACCAAGGCCTGGGCGATCCTTACCGGCGAGCAGCCGCCCGTAGCGCGTCGATCCGCTTGAGGCTCTCGGCGGGCCAGAGCTCCTGCATGTCGTAGTACACGTCGAACGCCGGCACGTCGTCCGGCAGCGCCACCCACGGCAGCTTCGAGCGAGTGAAGATGTGGACGTCCGGCGCCACTGCCGAGGGCTCGTCGAGCGTGCCCGCGCGCACGAATCTCACGTGAGGACTGGTGTACTCGCTGTACACGGCGACCTGGCACGTCGGGCAGCGCCAGACCTTCTGCTTCTTGCCGCCGCTTCGCGGAACGGAGACCACGTGCGGCTCCTCTCCCGACAGCTCCACCCGGTCCGTCTCGATCAGGATGTTGATCACGAACGCGCTTCCGGTCTGTTGCTGGCAGTTGAGGCAGTGACAGCAGTGGACGAAGAGCGGCTCAGACGTCAGCCGGTAGCGGACCGCGCCGCAGGGGCAGCCGCCCGTCATGCACGCAGGCCGTCGAGCACGACCTGAACATAGCGCCTCCACGCATCGTCGCGCTCGGCGTGCATCGACGCCTGAATCGCGGCACCGACCAACGCGCCCACGTCACGCGAGTCGACCCCGCGCCGCAGCATCCCCGACCGCTGAACCCTGCGAATGAGCTTGTCGACGACCTCGTGCAGCTCTTTCTTCGCCTCGGCCACCTCCTCGAAGGTCACGCATTCCTCGATTCCCTCGAAGAGGGCGCGGTCGCGACGCACCGCCTCGGCGGCGGTCCAGACGAATTCCTCGAACGCGGCTCGAGGGTCGGGGCGCTCGAGCAGCTCGCGCGCGTACGCGAGCAGCTCGTCGAGGCGGGCCGAGATCACAGCCGCACGCAGCGCGTCCTTCGTCGGGAAGTGCCGGAAGACGGTGCCGTGGCCGACGCCGGCCCGACGCGCGATCTCGTCGATCGTCACGTCGGGCCCGACGTCGGCGTACGCGTCGGCAGCGGCCGCGAGGATGCGGTCGAGATTCCGCTGCGCGTCGGCCCGGCGAACCGCCATCAGACCGCCACCGCGACCGGCTCGTCGGACGCGGCCTGCTGCTCGATCTTCACGACGTGGCGCTTGCGGAGCAGCGAGAGCATGACGACGAGTGCCGCGAGCATGATGACTGCGCCGACCCCGAAGGCCCAGTGGAAGCCGACGACGAGCGCCTCGGTCGGCGTGCCGCCGGCCGAGGCGGTCTTGCTCGTGGCGATCGTCGACAGGATGGCGAGCCCGAGCGCGCCGCCGATCTGCTGCGACGTGTTGAAGAGGCCCGAGGCGAGCCCCTGGTCCTCGTTCTTCAGTCCCGTCGTCGCGACGAGCGTCAGCGGCATGAAGACCGCGCCCATGCCGAGCGAGGAGAGCAGGATCGCCGGGAGGACGTCGGCGACGTACGACCCGTGCACCGGCAGCTGCGTGAGCAGCAGCAAGCCCGCCGCCGTCAGGAGCATCCCGGCGGCCGCGACCGGACGGACGCCGATCCGCGGCGCCAACGCGGAAGCCAGGCCCGCGGAGACCATGATTCCGGCCGTGAACGGCAGGAATGCGAGCCCCGCCTTCAGCGGTTCGTAGCCCAGCACGCGTTGCAGGTAGAGCGTGTTGAAGAAGAACATCGCGAAGATCGCCGACGCGGCGAGGAACATCGTCAGGTTCGCCGTCAGCAGCGAGCGAACGCGGAAGATCGAGAGCCGGACGAGCGGCGCCTTTGCGCGCAGCTCGATCACGACGAAGCCGGCGAGCAGCACGCCCGCCAGGACGAAGAAGCCGATCGTCTTCGCCGAGCCCCAGCCGGCCGACTGGGCGCCGACGATCGCGTAGACGAGCGCCATCAGCCCGCCGGTGACCGTCACGGCGCCGGCGATGTCGAAGCTCCGGTGCGCGTCCTCGTCGCGCGACTCCGGGATCAGTCGCAGCGAGAGCACGAACGTGGCGATGCCGACCGGAACGTTGACGAAGAAGATCCACGGCCAGGAGAGGTACTGCGTCAGGAAACCGCCGAGGACGAGCCCGACGGCGGAGCCGCCGATCGCGATCGCCGCCCAGACGCCCAGCGCCCGTGCGCGCTCGCGGCCCTCGGCGAACGTCGTCGCGATGATCGAGAGCGCGGCCGGGGAGACCAGAGCGGCGCCGAGCCCCTGCAGGGCGCGTGCGCCGATCAGCATCGCCTCGCTCGACGCGAGGCCGTCGAGCAGCGACGCCGTCGTGAAGATCACGAGCCCGACGAGGAAGATCCGCTTCCTGCCGATCAGGTCGCCGGCCCGGCCGCCGAGCAGGAGAAAGCCGCCGAACACGAGCGTGTAGGCGTTGACGATCCACTGCAAGTTGCCCTCGGACAGGTTCAGGTCCTTCTGGATCGACGGCAGGGCGACGTTCACGATCGTCGCGTCGAGGACGACCATGAACTGTGCCAGGCAAATCAGGACGAGGACGACCCACGGGTTCGTTTCTCTACGGCTCATCAGGCAGCGGACCTCTCTTTCGCATACGGACTCTTCAGTCCGCTTAGCGTAGCATAAGCGGACCGGTCGGTCCGCTTAAGCTGACGTTTTCCGTTTCCGCGCCGCCGGGAACGACACGATGCTCATGGTTGCGGTGTCCTCAGCACGGCGAGCTGCCCGAAGCCCGTGGATCGGCTGGCTCGGCCGGATCGGATTCGCGGCACAGGGAACCTGCTTCGCGGTCATCGCGGTGCTCGCGCTCGAGCTCGCTTTCGGCGGCGCGGGACGCCTGACGGGCCCGCGCGGCGCCTTCGTCGTGCTCGCCCAGGACGGCTGGACGCGCGTGCTCGTCGTGTTCCTCGCGATCGGGTTCGCCTGCTACGCGATGTGGCGTCTGGCACAGGCGGTCTTCGACCGGGGCGCCATGGGCGGCGGCCTCAGCGGCCTGGCCCGGCGCGCGATCCAGCTCGGGCAGGGCGTGCTCTACGAGCTGCTGGCCGTCGCTGCGGTGCGCGTTCTCGCAGGCTCGCGCGGCGGCGGCGGCACGACACGGCGGGCGGCTGCGGGCATGCTCGGCTGGCCGGGCGGCGCCTGGATCGTCGGCGCGATCGGCGTCGGGTCGCCGTCGTGGCAGCCGTGAACATCTATTGGGGGCTGAGCGGGCGCTTCACGCAATCGCTTGATCAGCGCGAGCTGAGCGAGAGCACGGAACGGCTGCTGCGGCTCGTCGGCACGGTCGGCTTCATCGCACTCGGGTTCGTCCTCGGCGTGATCGCGTGGTTCATGGTGAAGGCCGCTGTCGACTACAACGCCGGGAAGGTGGTCAACCTCGGTGGCGCGATGGCGCACCTCGCCCGGGCCGAATACGGGCAATGGCTGCTCGGTGCGACCGCGGTCGGGCTGCTCACCTACGGGATCTTCGGCCTGCTGCAGGCGCGTTACCACCGCGTCTGAAGCGGGTAAAGGACGAGGCATGAGCTACTACGCTCCAACAGCAAGAGCTCGGCCGGGCGTCAGCCTCGTCGCGCTCGTGTATCTCGTTGCGGGCGGGATCGTGGCAGCGACGCACCACTACTGGTCGCAGCTGCACACCATCAGGCAGATCGTTTCAGCCGTGCTCGCGACCGTGCTCTGGCCGCTGATCCTGATCGGCGTCGACCTGCACATCCACTAGCGCCTAGGCGGCCGTCAGCTCGGCGTCGCGGGCAGCGAGCGCCGAGTATCGCCCGCCCGCGTCGATCAGCTCGTCGTGCGTTCCGCGCTCGACGATGCGGCCGCGGTCGAGCACGATGATCTGGTCGGCGTCGCGCACGGTGGAAAGCCGGTGGGCGATCGCGATCGTCGTCCGGCCCTCTGAGAGGCGGTCCAGCGCCTCCTGAACGAGCCGCTCCGTCTCTGTGTCGAGCGAGCTCGTCGCCTCGTCGAGCACGAGGATCGGCGGGTTCCGCAGGATCGTGCGTGCGATCGCGATCCGCTGCTTCTCACCGCCGGAGAAGCGGTACCCGCGCTCGCCGACGATCGTGTCGTACCCGTCCGGCAGCGCGGCGATCACGTGATGGATCCGTGCAGCTTGCGCCGCGCGCTCGATCTCGTCGTCGGTCGCGTCGGGCTTGGCGAAGCGCAGGTTCTCCCGGACCGACTCGTGAAAGAGGTACGTCTCCTGCGACACGACGCCGACGAGCTCGGACAGCGCACGGAACGTGAGATCGCGGACGTCGACGCCCCCGATCGTGACGCTGCCCCGATCGATGTCGTAGAGCCGCGCAGTCAGGTACGCGAGAGTCGTCTTCCCTGACCCGGTCTCGCCGACGAGCGCCGTCGTCGTCCCGGCCGGCACAATGAAGGAGACGTCGCGCAGCGTCCAGTCGTCGTCGGTGTACCGGAACCACACGTGGTCGAAGGCGACGTCTCCGGCCTTCGCCACGTCAACCGCTTCGGGCTTCTCCTCGATGTCGATCGGCTCGTCGAGGTACTCGAAGATGCGATCGAAGAGCGCGAGTGATGTCTGGACGTCGAGCCCGACCCCGAGCAGCGAGCCGACCGGGAAGAACAAGCGCGTCTGCAGCGTCGTGAACGCGACCAGCGTTGCGATCGAGAGCGTGCTCGACCCGTGCGCGATCAACAGGCCGCCGACCCAGTAGACCGCGGCCGGCATGACGGCGAAGCTCGTCTGGATCGACGCCATCACCCAGCGGCCCGCCATCCGCTGGCGCACCTCCAGGTCGGCCAGCCGACGCGAGTCGGACTCGAAGCGATCCGCGAGATCGTCGCCGCGGCCCATCGTCTTGCCAAGCAGGATGCCCGAGACCGAGAGCGACTCCTGCACGACGCTCGAGATGTCGGCAAGCGTCTCCTGCGTGGTCTTCGCGATCCGCCGCCGCTGGTTGCCGACGCGACGCGTCAGCAGGGCGAAGAACGGGATCAGGGCGAACGCGAACAGCGCCAGCTGCCAGCTCAACAGGAGCATGCCGATCATCGTCGCGACGACTGTGGTCACGTTCGAGGTGATCGACGTCGCGGTGTTCGTGACGACGTTCTGCACGCCGCCGATGTCGTTCTGGATGCGCGACTGCACCTCGCCCGTGCGCGTGTTGGTGAAGAACGCGAGCGACAGCCGCTGCAGATGGCGGAAGACCTTGGCGCGGAGGTCGTGCATCACCCGCTGGCCGACCTGGTTGGACAGCAGCGTCTGAAAGACGCCGAGCACGCCGGTGACGATCGCGATCACGATCATTCCGGCGGCGGCGAGCGACAGCTCCGTCGTGTCGTTGCGCCCGATCGCCTCCAGCGCGCGTCTGAGCAGAAACGCGGGCAGAACGCCGAGACCGGCGGAGACGACGATCAGGACCAGCACCCCGCTGAGCCGCGTGCGGTACGGCGCGAACAGGGAGCTGATGCGCCGGAGGTTCGCGCGCCGGAGGGCCGGGTCCGCCGGCCGCTCGGGCGCCCCGTCAGAGGTATGCCAGAAGGCGCTCACGCTGTTAGCGCGCGCACCGTACGAGTGCGCGGACGATCGGCTCGAACTGATGGCCGCGCTGCGTGAGCCGGTACTCGACTGCGGGCGGGCGGGTGTCGAGCACGCGCCGCTCGAGCAGGCCCGCCTCGACGAGCTCCGTCAGGCGCGCGGTCAACGTCGCCGGCGGAACGCGCCCGAGCGCGTCGCGGAACTCGTTGAAGCGCGTTGCCCCGTCGACCGACGCGTAGAGGATCGAGAGGGTCCAGCGCCGCTCGAGGAGGTCCGCCGCGCGGCGGACCTCCTCGGGAACCGGCTTACGCCGCGTGCAGCGCATGGTCGGACCTGGGCTCGAGCGCGAGCTGCAGCACCTCGTCGACGCTCAGCACCGGGTGGAAGCTGATCGCCTCACGCACGTCCTCGGGGACGTCCTCGAGGTCGCCGCGGTTGCGCTCCGGGATGATCACATCCGTAAGGCCGGCAGCGTGCGCCGCCAGGACCTTCTGCTTCAACCCGCCGATCGGCAGGACGCGGCCCTGCAGCGTCACCTCGCCGGTCATCCCGACCGTGTGCTTGACGGGACGCTGCGTCAGGAGCGACGCGAGCGCGGTCGTCATCGCGATGCCGGCGCTCGGGCCGTCCTTCGGGATCGCGCCCGCCGGCACGTGGACATGGAACGCGCCGTGCAGGTCCTCGGGCTCGACGCCGAGCTGGTCGGCATGTGCCCGCACCCAGGAGAGCGCGATCTGCGCCGACTCCTTCATCACGTCGCCGAGCTGTCCTGTCAGGGTCAGGCGCTCGTCACCCTCCATGCGCGTCGCCTCGATGAAGAGGACGTCGCCGCCGCTACCGGTGACCGCGAGCCCGGTGGAGACACCCGGCACAGCCGTGCGCTCCGCCGACTCCTGCCAGAACCGCTGCCGCCCGAGCGCGTCGCGCACGAGCGCCTCGTCGACGACGATCGGCGGCTCCGCGTCGCCCGAGGCGATGCGCGTTGCCGTCTTCCGCAGCAGCTTGCCGAGCTCCCGCTCGAGCTGGCGGACGCCGGCCTCGCGCGTGTACTCGGTCACGACCAGCTGGATCAGCTCGTCGCCGATCTCCACCTCGTCCTCGCGCAGCCCGTTGCGCTCGCGCTGGCGCGGGAAGAGGTAGCCGCGGGCGATCGCGACCTTCTCGTCGACCGTGTAGCCGTCGAAGCGGATGACCTCCATCCGGTCGAGCAGCGGCCCGGGGATCGTCTCGGCGACGTTCGCCGTCGCGATGAACACGACCTGCGAGAGGTCGAGCTCGACGTCGAGGTAGTGGTCGCGGAACGAGTGGTTCTGCGCCGGGTCGAGCACCTCGAGCAGCGCCGCCGAGGGGTCGCCGCGCCAATCCGCGCCGACCTTGTCGACCTCGTCGAGCATGATCACCGGGTTCATCGTCCCCGCGTCGCGCAGTGCGCGCACGAGACGGCCCGGCAGCGCGCCGATGTACGTGCGGCGGTGGCCGCGGATCTCCGCCTCGTCACGAACGCCGCCGAGCGACATGCGGACGAACTCGCGATTGAGCGCGCGTGCGATCGACTCGCCGATCGAGGTCTTGCCCGTGCCGGGCGGCCCGATCAGGGTCAGGATCGCGCCGGAGCGCTTGTCCTCGGCGATGCCGCGCTCCTCGCGCAGCTTGCGCACGGCGAGGTATTCGACGATTCGCTCCTTCACGTCCTCGAGGCCCGCGTGATCCTTGTCCAGGATCTCGCGTGCGAGCTTCGGGTCGAGTCGCTCCTCGGATTTCTTGCCCCACGGCACCGTCAGGAGCCAGTCCAGGTACGTTCGGATCATCGACGACTCAGGGGAGGCGTCGCCCATGCGCTCGAGCCGGCCGAGCTCGCGCTCCGCCTGCTCGCGGACTTCGTCCGGCATCTGCGCCTCTTCGATCTTCGTGCGGTACTCGTCGACGACCGACCCGTCGTCCTCGCCGAGCTCCTTGCGGATCGAGTCCATCTGCTTGCGCAGGAAGTACTCGCGCTGCTGCGCCTGTGCGCCAGACTCGACGTCGTCGCGAATGCGGCGCCGCACCTGCAGCTCTGCCAGGCGCTCGCGCTGCAGCGAGATCGCCAGCTCGAGCCGCTCGACGACGTCGAGGGTCTCGAGCAGCCGGACGCGCTGCTCGAACGTCAGGTCCGGTGAGTACGCGGCCGTGTCGGCGAGCGCCCCGGACTCGGTGACCGAGCGCAGGAACTCCCCGATCCTCGGGTCCGCGTCGCGCAGCTCCAGGATCTCCTGGACGACGGCGCGGTACTCGGTCTCGAGCTCACGCGTCTTGATCGGCGCCGGCGTTTCGTCTGGCCGCTCCTCGACCTCGACGTATAACCGGCCGCCGGTGCCGGTCTCGGCCGCGCCGATCAGGGCGCGGTGGAGCCCGGTCAGGGTGACGACCTTGGCGCCGCCGGGCAGGCGGCCGGTCTCGACGACCTCCGCGACGGTGCCGACTTTCGCGTACACGCTCTCGTGGCGCGGCACCAGGAGCACCTGAGCCTCCGAACCGACGTCCACGGGCAGCGTGACTGTCATGCCTGGGAAGACCACCGTGTCTTCCAGCGGGATGAGCAGGTATTTCTCCACGATGCGGTTCACGCTCCTCAGATAGTTCTGAGGCCATAGTAGCTACAGAGATTGAAGCTACGGAGCGAAGCCGCCGTCGACCCAGGCCTGGAAGCGCGCGACGTTGTCGGGCGGCCAGGCGGCGTCGCACGGCATCGTTCCGTTCGCCAGGCGCTGGTGGATCGCCTCGGCGTTGGCCCGGACGTCGTCGTACGACGAGAGGTCGAAGGCGAAGGACATCGAGCGGATGTCGCCGTCGCGGAAGAGCGGGCGGATGTCCCGCTCGAAGGTCACCTGCTGCTCCATCTCAGCCTCCTTGCGGCGGAATGACCAGGGTCGGGCGGTGGGAGTGCTGGAGGACGTGCTTCGAGACGCTCCCCAGGAATGCTCTGACGCCGGCGAGGCCGCGCGCGCCCATGACGATCAGGTCGGCGTCGAGCTCCTCCGCCTGCTGAACGATCGAGTCCGCGATCGCCCGGTCGTCCGCGCTCGCCAGCGCTCGCGCGTCGAACCCTTGCCGGCGCGCGACCTCCGCGCCGTGCTCCGCGAGCTCCTTGGCCTGGTCCTCGGAGCGTTCGTCCTCCGATGCGGCATCGAGCGGCACGGAGACCGGGCCTCCGAACCTCGTCGCCTTGATCGCGGCCACCGTCAGCGGCTCCCAGACGGACAGCACGACCGCTTCGCCGCCCGTCCCGTCGAGCAGCTCCCCGGCCTTGGCGATCGCGGCGTTCGCGCTGTCCGAGCCGTCATACGCGAACAGGATCTTCACCGCTCCGACTCTACGCGCTAGGCGCTCTCGATCACCACGAAGGTGGGGAGGGCGTCGACCGGCGAGGCGGGTGCCGGCTGCCCGGTCCGGAGCGCTCGCACCTTCCGCAGGGCGTCGAGCCCCACTGCCGCCGCCGCGGCCAGAGACCGGAGCCGGCGCTCGTCGTCCTCGTCGAACTCACGACCGTCGGTCTTGTCCGACGCCTGCAGGAGCCCGTAGTTGAGCCCGTCCTCGCCGACGATCGGCACGGCGAGCAGGCCGCGGAGCGGCGGATGTTTCCCGGCCGACTCTGCGTAGGCGCGCCAATCCGGGTGGGCCTCGACCTCGTTCTGCGTCAGTCGCAACGCCTCGTTTCGCCCCACCACCAGGGCGTGCAGGCCGATGCCGCGGGCAGGCATCGTGAAGTCTCCCCACTGCTCGTACTTCTCGGACAGCGAGAAGTACTTGCGTGCGGTTCCCCAGTCGCCGCCGATCACCATCGCCATCGCGGTCTGATGTGCACCGACGAGCGTGCGGGCGACCTCGCACGTCGTCTGCAACAGATGGTTGACGCGCGTGTCGAACTCGGCCTGCGGATCGATCTCGGACATCCCGGCTCCTTTCATCGCGCCCTCGCTGGAGAGGCGGCCGGCGGCGCAGGTTCAACGGGTGTGCGCGGCAACCACTCCAGCCAACGCGGGAGGTACCAGTTCCAGTTCCCGAGTAGCTTCATCGACGCCGGCAGCAGCACCGCGCGCACGATCGTAGCGTCGATCAAGATCGCGGTCGCGAGGCCGACGCCTGCTTCCTTCACGTCGAGTTGCGAGAGCGTCCCGAAGATCGAGAAGACGCCGACCATGACGAGTGCGGCGCTCGTGACGACGCCGGCAGTGCGCGTGATGCCGTAGCGCACGGCTTCGTCGTTGCTCATACCGCTGTCCACGCCTTCGCGGACCCGGCTGAGGATGAAGACGTGGTAGTCCATCGACAGTCCGAAGAGCACGACGAAGAGGAACAGCGGCAGCCACGAGATGATCGTGCCGTTCGAGTGGAAGCCGAAGATCCCGTCGGCCCATTTGTGCTGGAAGACGTACACGAGCACGCCGTAGGCCGCGCTGACCGACAGCAGGTTCAGGACGATCGCCTTGATCGGGACGACGAGCGACCGGAACGTGACCAGCAGCAGCAAGAACGCGAGCACGAGCACGAACCCGATCACATACGGCATGCCGTGCTTGATCTGATGGGTGAAGTCGACGTCCTCGGCGGTCGCGCCGGTCACAGCCGTCTCGACGCCGGGGATCGGCCCGAGAGTCTGTGGAATCAGCTCGTTTCGGAGGGACTCGACCGCGTCGCGGCTCGCCGAGTTGTTGCCGTGCCCGGTGAGCGGGAGCGCGACTGAGGTGATGCCGTCGACGCCCTTCGCCCCGGCTGTGAACGGCGGATGCGCGATGCCGCGGGCGGCGGCCATCGCCTCGAGCTTCGTGATCGCACGGTCGACCCGCGCCTGCTGCGCCGCCGGCGCCTTGACGACGAGCAGTGCGGGCTCGGATGTGCTCGGAAACTCCCTCAACATCCGATCCGTCAACGCCGAGCTGAAGTGCGGCTTCAGCGTGTTGGAGTCGGGCTCCGCCATGTGCAGATGGAGCGCCGGCAGCGCGAGGGCGACGAGCACGGCCGTCGCCGCGACGAGCGAGAGCAACGGCCGGCGCAGCACGCGGTCGATCACAGCCGGCCAGAAACGTGACTTCTCGCCGTCGGTGTGGAGGTGCGGCAGGAAGGGGATGCGGCCGCGGTCAATGCGCGGGCCGAGCAGCTCGAGCACCGCCGGCAGCACGGTGACCGAGCCGGCGACGGCGCACGCGACGACGGCGATGGTGCCGGCGGCGATGCCGTTGAAGATCGCCGACCCGACCACGAACTGTCCGGCCATCGCGATCGCGACCGTGGCGCCGGCAATCACGACCGTTCGGCCGGACGTGCGCGCCGTCCGCTCGAGCGCTTCGTGTGACCGGAGGCCATGAGCCCGCTCTTCGCGCGAGCGCACGACGTAGAACAGCGCGTAGTCCACGCCGACCGCCATGCCGATCAGCAGCACGATCGTCTTGACGCTGCTGTCAAGTGCGAACAGGTGGCTGATCGGGCCCAGCAGCCCGAAGGCGGCGACAACCGCGGTCAGCCCCAGAAGAACGGGGACGAGTGCGGCGACGACCGAGCCGAATGCGAAGAGCAGCACGAAGAGCGTGACCGGCAACGCGAGCTTCTCGGCCCGGTGGAGGTCATTGTCCGAGTTGTCGCTCCCGCTGCCCGGACCGCTGCCGCCGATCTGGATGGCGGGGTGCGCCGCGGCGGCGGCGTTCAGCATCGGTTGCAGCGGACCGAGGCCCGGGGTTGCGCTCACGCGCAGCAGCGCGGAATGGGCGTCGGCGCTCGTTCGAACGGTCACGGACGTGCCGGCGGCGGCGCTCATCCGGTTCTTGATGTCGGCAATCGCCGACCGAAAAGCCGGGTCGGTCACGCGCAGGGCCGCGCTGTGCAAGTAGCCGTAATCCCACTGCGTGGGCCACGTGTTGGGGTTGTTCGTCGAGTCGAGCAGCGCATAGCCGCGCTTGGACTCGCCGACGGAGCTGTTGTCGAGCGTCTTGGAGCCCGTGACCGCCAGCGCGCCGAGCGCCGCTGCGACGAACGCGAGCCAGAGGGCGATTGCATACCAGGGGTGGGCCGCGCTCCAGCGGCCGACGGCTGCGATCGGGTGCTTGTTCATCCGACGAACGTACGTCGCACGCGGCTGCACGACTTCGGGCGGAAGTCGGAACCGTCCTCGTCCATTCGAATGATCCCTTAGCGACCCGAGCGCGTGGCGGGCTCGACGAGGCCCGCCTCGTACGCCGCAATCACGGCCTGCACGCGGTCGCGCACACCGAGCTTGCGGAAGATGCTCGACAGATGCGTCTTGATCGTGGGCTCGCTCAGATAGAGCGTCGCGCCGAGTTCGGCGTTCGAGAGCCCGCGGGCGAGCTGCGTCAGGATCTCGAGCTCCCGCTCCGTCAGCGACGAGAGTGAAGGAGGCGGGCCGTCGTCCTCGCCGGGGAGCGTCGACGCGAACCTCTCGAGCAGCCGTTTCGTCACGGTCGGTGCCAGCAGAGCCTCGCCTGCCGCGACAA
Source organism: Gaiellaceae bacterium (assembly GCA_035262005.1). Taxonomy (GTDB): domain Bacteria; phylum Actinomycetota; class Thermoleophilia; order Gaiellales; family Gaiellaceae; genus 3-1-20CM-4-69-9. Next base: position 21,012 of record DATFTK010000214.1, read on the forward strand.
CACGCACGCCCGCGACGAGCTGCTGCGCGGTCACGTCCTTGAGCAGGAAGCCGCTCGCGCCTGCGCGGAGCGCTTCGTAGACGTACTCGTCGACGTCGAACGTCGTGAGGATCAGGACCCGGCTCTCGACGCCGCTCTGCAGGATGCGCCGAGTCGCTTCGATCCCATTCATGCCCGGCATGCGCACGTCCATGAGTACGACGTGGGGGAGGAGCCGCTTCGTCAGCTCGACAGCCTCGCGGCCCTCGCCGGCCTCGCCCACCACCTCGATGTCGTCCTCGGAGGTGAGGATCATGCGGAAGCCGTCGCGGACGAGCGCCTGGTCGTCGCAGAGGAGGACGCGAATCGTCATGCCTGCACCAGTTCGAGCGGCAGGCGTGCCATGACGCGAAAGCCGCCGTCGGCGTTCGGCCCGGTTTCGACCTCGCCGCCGAATGTCGCTGCACGCTCGCGCATGCCGATGAGGCCCCGGCCATTCGTCCCGTTGTGCGCGAACGGCACGGTCCCGTCGTCGACGACCTCGAGTGTCAGGGCGTCGTCGCGATAGCGGATGCTGACGGTCGCGTGCTGCGCGTTGGCGTGTCGCAGCGTGTTGGTCAGCGCCTCCTGGATGATCCTGTAGGCAGAGAGCTCGAGCGGCGATGGGAGCGGCCGCGGCGAGCCTTCCGTCTCGAGGGCGACGTCGAGCCCTGCTGCGCGAACCTGGTCGAGCAACGGATCGAGGCAGTCGAGCGTCGGCTGCGGGGCGAGGTCCGCATCGGCCACCACTCCGAGAACGCCGCGCAACTCGTCGAGCGCCAGGCGCGCCGTATGCCCGATCGCCTTGACGGCGCGCTCGGCGCTCGGCGCGTCGGTGTCGAACACGCGCTCGGCCGCGGTCGCCTGGACGATGATCACGCTGAGGTTGTGGGCGACGACGTCGTGAACCTCGCGCCCGATCCGTGCCTGCTCCTCGGCGGCCGCCCGGCGTGCGTTCGCCTCCTGCTCGCGCTCGAGCTGCTCGGCGCGGTCTTCGACTGCCCGCAGGTACGCGCGCCGCGTGCGCATGTTGTCGCCGAGGATCCATGCGGCAGCGAGCGGTGCGAGTCGCCCGGCTAGCAGCGCGACGTGACTCCAGCCGCTGCCGTGCTCCCAGGTCTCCAGACCTCCGCTGCGCGCGGCGTGCGCAATCAGAGGGCCGAGCGCCGCGAGCCCGAGGATTCCGGCGACGAGCGCAGTGCGCCGGATTGCGTGCGCAGCGAGGCTGTAGAAGGCGACCAGGGCGGCGAACGGCCAGTAGCCGTCGTAGACGACCGTGAAGAAGCCGGTCGCGAAGACCGTGAGCGCGAAGACCTCCACCGGATAGATCCGCCTGAGCGCGAGCGAGCCCGCGACGGCGACTGCAAAGAGGACGAGCACCGTCTGCAGCGGCTGCCGCGTCGTTGCACCCGCTGCGGCGGAGCCCGCCGCCACGGCGAGCGCCGTTGCGAGCAGCACGTCGCCGCCGTACGACTCGAGGTACGGGCGCCACTTGCTCACCGACTCACCGTACTCCTGCGGACGCTTCGCCACCTCATGCGAATGGATGAGACCGATTGATGCGTTCAGCCGATTCTCAGCCTCCGGGCGGCGCGTAGCTTCGAACGCATGGACTCCGCACATTCGATCCGACGAACACCGCTCGATGTCGTACCTGCCGCGCTGGTGCTCGGCGCCGGCGCGCTGACGATCGCGCTCTCGTCGAACGGCGGACGGCACGGCGCGCACCCGTTCTGGCTGGCGGCCGTGCTTGCAGAGAGCGTCGTCGCCGTCCTCTACCGGCGCCGGCACGCGCTCGTCTCGCTCGCCGCGGTGCTCGGGATCTACCTCCTCTTCGACGCGCTCGCGCTTCTGCTCCTGCCGCTGTTCCTCGTGCTGATCGCGATCGCAGCCTCGCGGACCGAGCGCGTGACCTTCCTGGCCGGTGTGGCGGCGACCGTCGTCCTCGTCCTCGTGCCGGCTTTGCACGGCGATCCGCTCGACGCGTTCCACGTCCTGCTCCCGCTCGCGGTGATCGCGCTCGCCGTGACTGCCGGCTCGCTCTGGAGGGGCCATGACTGACGTCGTGGAGACCGCCGGACTGACGAAGCGCTTCGGCGAATCGACAGTCGTGAGCGGCGTCGACCTGCGCGTGCCCCGCGGGACGGCGTTCGGCTACCTCGGCCCCAACGGCGCCGGGAAGACGACGCTGATCCGCATGCTGCTCGGGCTGATCCGGCCGAGCGGCGGGACGATGAGGCTGCTCGGGCGACCTGTCCCGGCGCAGCGGCGGGAAGCACTCGCGCGCGTCGGCGCGATCGTCGACGAGCCGCGGTTCCACGGGCACATGACCGGTCGCCAGAACCTGTGGGCGCTCGCCGCTGCGCGCGAGCCTGAGGCCCATGCCCGCATCGACGGCGCGCTCGAACGCGTCGGCCTGCTCGCACGGGCCGACGACCGTGTGTCGAAGTACTCGCTGGGCATGCGCCAGCGGCTCGGAATCGCTGCGTGCCTGCTCGCCGACCCGGAGCTCCTGATCCTGGACGAGCCGATGAACGGCCTCGATCCGGCGGGGATGCTCGAGGTCCGCGAGCTGATCCGGTCGCTCGTCGAGGAAGGCCGCACCGTCGTACTGTCGTCGCATCTGCTCGACGAGGTCGAACGGACCTGCGACGCGATCGCGATCGTCGACCGCGGTCGCGTGGTGCTGCAGGGTCGGCTCGACGACCTGCGCGATGGCTCGGCCGCCGTCCTGAGAGTCGACTGCAGTGAGCCGGCCCGCGCGGCCGTGCTCCTGCGACTGCGCGCCGACGTCGCGCGGGTGCGGGAGGAAGAGGATCAGTTAGTGCTCGAGCTCAGCGCCGGCGATCCCCGCGGCGAGAGCGCCGCGATCGCGCACGTCGTGCTCGACGCCGGCTTCGAGCTCTACCGGCTGCAGCTCGATCACGACTCGCTCGAGGAGCGCTTCCTCGAGCTCACGACGCGCCTCGGAGCGGCGGCATGAGCATCCGCCTCGTCCGGGCCGAGGTGCTGAAGCTCTCGACGCGCCGCGGGCTGATGGCGGCGTCACTCCTACTGACGGTCGTCGCGACGATCGCAATCGAGTTGATTCTGCTGCTGCTGCACGCGACCGATCCGGCGAAGCACGGCATCGTCGGCGGGATCAATCACTTCAACGACGGGCTCTATTCGCTGACGCAGCTTGCGACCATTGCCGCCGTGCTGGTCGGCGCGACGGCCGGCGCCGGCGACCTCGCCGCCGGCTTCTTCCGCAGCCTCGTCGTCACCGGCCGGCCGCGGGCGTCGCTGTTCGGCGCGAGGATTCCCGGCGGGCTCCTGGTCGTGCTGCCGTTGACGGCCGCGGCGTACCTCGTGCTCGCGCTCTTCAGCTTCGTCGTTCCGGGCGGCGCGGCCACGCCGTCCACGACGCTGCTCGTCGAGGCCGGCCTCTGGTTCGAGCTCTACATCGCCGTGATGTTCCTGCTCGCGCTCGGGCTGGCGTCGCTGCTCGGCTCGCGCGCGACCACGATCGGGATCCTTGCGGGCCTGCAGCTGCTCGTGACGCCGCTCGTGCAGGGGCTGCACAACCCCGGCGTCGGCGCCGAGAGCGTCCTCGGCCTGGCCTTGTGGCGGCTGGCGCCGACGGAGATCCTCGGCGGCGCGCCCCCGGGTCACCTGGGCGAGTCGCTTGTCGCCGCGTTCGTGGTCATCGGCGCCTGGATGGCGCTCGCGCTCGGATTGGGCGCATGGCGAACGGTGACCCGCGATGCCTGACCCCCAACCGAAAGGAGAAACAGCATGATCGAGGACACGGACCGGGCGCAGATGTTCTACGGTCGCCTGATGGGCTGGCAGTTCCACCGGGCGAACGGCCGGAACGGGCCGATGGTCTACTTCGGCACCGCCGACATCGACGCCTCGGTGGGACGCGTGCGCGAGCTCGGCGGGTCGGCGAACGAGCCACAGGAGGTTCCGGGCGCCGGCCGCTACGCGGAGTGCTCCGATCCGGACGGGAACGCGTTCGGCTTCTACCAGGTGGCTGTTTGAAGTACGTCCTGCTCTACGAGAGCGGAGACCTGTCGAAGGCGCCGCTCCACCAAGCGGCGCATTCGGCACATGGGCAGGAGTTCCACGAGCGCGGGCTGCTCGTCGCCTACGGTCCGTTCGCGAACGCGCAGGAGGAAGGCGCGATGGCGGTCTTCACGAGTCGCGAAGCCGCCGAAGACTTCGCGCGTGGTGACCCGTTCGTGCTCAACGGCGTCGTGCAGGGCTCGTGGCAGGTGCGTGAGTGGCTGGAGGCGTTCCTGCCGTAGATCGGTTTGCCTACGACGACGCCGGCTGCGTACGCTCGAAGGCATGAACATTCATCGCTTTCCACAGAAGCACGAGGGCGCCTTCGTCAACGCGTACCTCGTCGAGACCGCGTCGAGCCTCGTCGCGGTCGACAGTCTGCTGACAGTGTCCGACGCCCGTGCGTTTCGTTCGCAGGTCGAGCAGCTCGGCAAGCCTCTACGTGCGGTCTTGCTCACCCAGGCACATCCCGACCACTACGGCGGGCTGACGGAGCTCGTCGCCGGACACGACGTGCCCATCATCGCGCCGCAAGGAGTCATCGACGCGATCGCGCGCGACGACGAGGTGAAGGAGCAGATTCTTCGGCCGATGTTCGGTGACGAATGGGCGCAGCAGCGGACGTTCCCGAACACCGCCATCGCCGACGGCTCGAGCGTGACCTTCGACGACGCGGTCTTCACCGTTCTCGACCTCGGCCCGAGCGAGTCGCCGCACGACAGCCCGTGGGTCCTCGGCGAGGACGAGCGGGTCGTCTTCCTCGGCGACCAGATCTACGGCCGCAAGCACGCCTACCTCGCGGACGGCTTCTTCCGTGAGTGGCTCCAGAACATCGAGCGTCTACGGGATCGCTTCCCTGAGGACTCCGTGCTCTACCTCGGCCACGGCGGGCCGGCGACCGCGGAGGACTGGGACTGGCAGCGCAGCTACATCACGACGTTCGTCGACGCTGTCGAAGCCGCCGATTGGACACGGCCCGAGGTCGCAAAGACTTCGGTCGTCGCGGTGATGACGGACTTCCTGCCCACGGACGAGCTGCAGTTCCTGATGGAGCTCAGCATCGAGCCCGTCGCAGCGAAGCTCGGCCTCGCGGCTCCTGCCTAGGCCGCGAGCACCTCTTCGAGGCGGCGCCTGACCCCCTCGTGGTCGACGGCGTCGATGCCGAGCTCGCGCTCCAGTCGCGCGAACAACGCGGCGGTCGCTCGGAGTGCAGTCCCGACGGCCGCCGCGTTGTACGTCGCATAGCTCTCCTCCAGGGCGAGCAGGACGTCAGCAGGTGCCCAGCGCTCGAGGAACCGCCCGTCGTGCCAGGGGCCCGGGTAGCGGACGTGAAGCAACGCGACGACCCGCGACTTGAGGTAGCAGTCGCACATCTGCTTCGCGTAGTAGACCTCGCCGCGGCGAAGCTTCTTGGCTGCCAGCAGGAGGTGGTACCAGACGTCGTGTGACAGCCGCTCGAGGTCGGGCGTGGTGGCCGCAGGCTCGACGCCGGCAAACCGCTCCGCGAGATCGAGCTCGTCGTACAGAATCCGGAAGCCGCGCGCGATCACGCGGGCGGTTTCCGGATCGGAGAGGAGCTGCGGAACTGCGGTGGTCGGCACGAGCGCGAAGTCGACGTCGAGCCCGGAGTCGAAGAGCACCCGGCGTTCCAGCTGCCCTCCCGTTGCGGTGCCCTCGATGAACGTCAGCAGTGGCTGTCCGAACGCCTCTAGCCAAGCGCCCGACCCGACATACGGCGTTGGGTCGTCGACGAAGAGCACGACGTCGGTGTCGGAGAACTCGTCGGCCGGAGTTTCGGTGCGCGCCTGTGACCCGACGAGCACGGCAGCGTGCACGTCGTCGCGGGCAGCAGCCCACTTCGCGATCTCCCTCAGAAGCGCGTCCATCCTCGACCGAGTCTCCCTGCACCAGCGGACGTGACCGACCTCCTCCCGGAACGGATCAAGGCGGGTGTCGCCGAGATTCCGGCGGTGTTCCAGCGGACGCCGCAGTTCGTCGCCGAGCGGCTGTCGCTCGAGCTCGGGCGTTGTGCCGTCGTCAAGGTCGAGACACTCAATCCGATCGGGAGCTTCAAAGGGCGCGGCACCTCGCTGCTCACGCGAGAGCTCGACCCTGCGCGTGAGTGGGTGTGCTCGACTGCGGGCAACTTCGGGCAAGGCGTCGCGTTCGCCGCGCGCCAGCGCGGCGCGAAGGTTCAGGTCTACGTCTCGCCGGCGGTTCCGGGCGGCAAAGTGGCGAGCATGCGCCGTCTCGGGGCGACCGTCGACGTCTGTGATCGCCCGACCGAGGTCGCACGCGAGTATGCGGAGGAGACCGGCGAGCGGCAGCTCGTGGTGGACGGACTGGATCCCGCGATGGCCGAAGGTGCCGGCACGATCGGGCTGGAGCTCGCGGCTGCAGGCCCGTTCGACGCCGCCGTCGTGCAGCTCGGTGACGGCGCGCTGATCAGCGGCGTCGCCTGCTCGCTGAAGAGCGCCTCGCCGCAGACGCGCGTCATCGGAGTGTGCGCGAGCGGCTCGCCGGCGATGGCGCGGAGCTTCGCCGCCGGCCGTCCGATCTCCGACCCAGGGACCGGCACGATCGCGACCGCGATCGCGATCGAGGAGCCCGTCCCCGAGTCGTTCGCTCGTGTGACGGCGCTCGTCGACGACGTCGTGCTCGTGGACGACGACGAGCTCCGTGCTGCGATGACGCTGATCGCCGACGCGCTCGGCGTGCTCGTGGAGCCTGCAGGAGCGGCCGGTGTCGCCGCGCTACGCCGCTACGGCGACGAGATCTCCGGCGAGCGGGTCGCGGTCATCTTGACCGGCGCGCTCGGGACGTAGCGCTCGCGCAAGCCGGCGGCCGCAGAGCGGGGATGGGCGCCGGCGTCGAGCACCTGCTCGAGCGTGACGCTCGCGAACGTCGACTCGTCGGCGAGCAGCTCCCGGTAGCGGGCGCAGAGATCGGCGACGTCGGTGTTACCGGCCGGATGGACGACGACATAGCGCGCCCAGGACCAGGCACCGCTCTCGTGCTGAAGCATCGAGAGCAGCAGCAGATGCTCGAGCCACATCACTGCCAAGTCCGACCTGCCCTTGACGCGCTCGAGGGCGCCCCGCGCGAACACGCCCGAGCGCTTTGCGACCTGCAGGTAACGCCGCATGTTCTCCGGCTTCGGCGTCTCCGGCTTCGCCCGCTCGTGGTACTTGACGTCGACGCCGACGATAGCGCCGCCGTCCAGGACGAGGGCGGCGTCGAAGGCACGCAGGCTGTACAGGTACGCGGGGTCGAGCCATCCGGGTGAATGAACGAAGCGAAGCTCCCGGACGGCGCCTGGAGCGTCCGGCCACCGGCTCGCGACGAACCGGTCCGCGTCGACGTCGCCGAAGAGGTTGAAGGCCAGCGCCTCGGACCAGAGCAGGTCGGCCCAGAGGCGCTGGTGGTCGAAGCTCTGGCGCGGCTCGGCGTGCGCCGTCCTTGCCCGAGCCGCGGCGAGCGCGCCGGCACTGATGAAGTTGGCGCCCCGCTCGCGCGCGTAGTCGAGCGGCAACCGGCTGCCGACGAGTCGCGCGGGCTTCCCGGGCTTCGGAACGATCGGTTGCGAGCCGATCGGGTGTCCATGTGCCTCGCGCCACTGCGCTTGGTGAAGGCGCAGCAGACGGCGGAACTCTGTCATTGCCGGGCGGCCCGGAACTCGATCCTCCGCCTCCCAGCAGTGCGCCGCTTCGAGCTCCGCCTGGTCCACGCGCTAGCTCCGTAACCGCGGCAGGAGCTCGTCGAGCGTGGGAATCACGGCCGTCGCGAGCTGCAGGGCGTCAGCGGACGGCGGGAATACCTGGTTCGGCACCGCGATGACCGTCATGTCGGCACCGGCTGCCGCGCGCAGGCCGTTCGTCGAGTCCTCGACGGCAGCGCAGTCCGTGGGCGCGACATCCAGACGGCGCGCGGCCTCGAGGTACACGTCGGGTGCCGGCTTCCCGCGTGGCACCTCTTCCGAGGAGACGGTCGCTGCAAAGTACTGCTTCAGCTGCGCCAGCTCGAGCACGAGGTCGATGATCTCGCGGTTCGACGACGAGGCGAGCCCCAGCGGCCACCGCTCCGACGTCGCGATGACCGCCTCGCGCGCGCCGGGTAGGAGCGGCAGCTGCTCGCGGTAGAGCCGCTCCAGGCGCTCGACCACCGCCGCCGAGATCGCCGACGGCTCGAGGTCGACGCCCAGCTCGTCGTGCACGTAGCGCGACCACTCAGGAGCGCTCATTCCCATCATCGCGTGCGTGGCGTCGTCGGTCCACGTGCCGCCGCGTTCCGCGACGAGCTCGCGCCTGGCACGGTCCCAGAGCTGCTCGGAGTCGACGAGCACGCCGTCGAGGTCGAACACGACTGCGGCGATGTTCATCTACGACGAGCCGATGAGGTCGCGATCCCGCTGCCGGCGACGGTCCTCTTCGTGCCGGAACCACGGCGGCAGGTCGAGGACGAGGAACTCGGACAACGCCTGCGCATTCGGCTCGTACTCTCGGCGCAGCCGGTCGAGCTTGCGGCGAGCCGTCTCGCGATCGACGTTCGCCACGGTCGACCGTTCGACGACCGCGAAGAGATCCTCGAAGTCGGCGTCCGAGAGCCGGTCGACCGAAACGGGCTCGAGGTGCAATTGCAGCGCGAGATCGGCGAGTGCGTGGCGCCCGATGCGAAACGTGAGATCCGCCGCTTCGGTGTCCTCGCTCGCGACCGTCGCCTTGACGAATGCGGAGACGTCGACCATCGCCGTCAGCGCGGCGAGCCAATTCTGGTTGACGTGCTGCGACCGGTACCACATGAGCAGCGGATAGCTGAGATGAGTCTCCATCAGCTCGGCCGCCCACTCCTCCCACGCGCGCAAGTCTCGCTCGAGGTCGCGCCAGCGGTCGCGCCCTGCGGCGCGGTGCAGCAGGGTCGCCGCCGCCGGCGGCGAGCCGCCGCGCGTCGCGAGCTGCGAGACGGCCGTCTCTCGCCGCGAGAACGCGGAGTACACCGAGGGCATGTAGCCGATCACGATGAAGAGCACGCCGAGACCGGTCGCCGCCTCGGCCAGCTCGATGATGTGCACGGCGGTCGAACCGGAGACGCCTTCCGCGCTGAGGAACACGCCCGAGCTGATCAGAAAACGCGACCAGAACGGGTTCCCCGCGACCGCATACTCGAGCAGGCCGTAGCCGATCAGCAATGCGAGTGACCACACGATCAGGTTGACGAGCAGTGCGAGTGGCCCGAAGAAGCCGAGCAGCGTGTCGGCGGACGAGGGTGAAAGACGCCGTGCGACGGCGCGCCACGGGCGCCAGAGCAGCCGCGTGAAGCCCCGCGCGATCCGCGGATCGCGCCTGACGCGCCGCGGCAGCAGGAACGTGACGAAGAACTCGCTCACGATCAACCAGATGAGCAGCACGCCCGCGATTCCCGCGAGAACCCGCATGCGGAGATGCTACGGCGTGATGTGGAGCACTGCCTTGCCGGAGATCGTGCGCGCCAGCAGCGCGTCGATCGCGGCGCCGAGCTCCTGCCAGGGCGCCTCGAGCTCGACCGGAGCCTCCAGCCGTCCGTCCTCCAGCAGGCGGACGAGGCGCGCGAGCGCGTTCGCCGCGTTCATGCGCGGCAGCTCGTCGAACAGGTTGAGCGTGTAGATCCGCGCGCCCGGTGCGCGGTCGAAGCGCGCCGCACGGAACGTGACGACCTCGTCGGGACTGCCGGTCGCGAGGTTCACGACCAGCCCTCCCGGCGCGACGTGCTCGATCGCTGCAGTGAACGACATACCGCCGACTGCGTCGACGACGAGATCGAACTCGCCGTCGATGCGGTCGCCGCGTCCCGGCGCGGTGACGTCGGCTCCCGCAAGCGTCGCGAGCTGGACGGCATAGCGGCCGACGCCGCCGCGTCCGCCGGTCACGAGCACCTGCTTGCCGAGCAAGAGCCCGCCGAGCTCGAGCGAGCGCAACGCGGTCAGACCGGCAGTCGGCAGGGTCGCCGCATCCGCGTCCGACACACCGGCCGGGAGGATCGCGAGCTGGGAGGTCGGCACGGCCGCGAGCTGCGCCCACGCTCCACGCCGAATCACGCCGACGACGCGCTCTCCCTGCTGCGGCCCGGTGCCGTCAGCCGCGGCACGTTTCACCACGCCGGCGAGATCCCAGCCGGGCTCGGCGGCCGCGTCCAGCACCTCGCCGCGGTTCAGCGAAAAGGCGCGAACTCGGACGAGCGTCTCGTGCGGTAGCGGCACCGGGTCTGCGGCCGTGACGATCTCTGTCGAGCGGACCGCGAGCATCGCGTCAGCGTGCGGCTGCCGGCCGAAGCCGCAGACCGAGCTCCTTCAGCAGCGAGATCGTGACGGGCGGATGCCGCCGAGCGAGCTCCAGGACCGGTTGCCGCGGCAGTTTCATCACGTGAAGGTCTCGCTCTGCGACCACGAACAGCGAGTATGGCTGCCCGCCGAGGACGCCGAGCTCGCCGAAGTAATCGCCCGTTCGCAGCGAGAGCAGTGTCGGCCGAAGCATCGTCGCCTCGCCGCCCAGGATCACGTAGAGCGAGTCGCTGCCGGCCGGGGTCGAGCTGATGCTCTCGCCTCGAGCAAGCTCGGCGAACGTCGCGCTGCGGACGAGCTTGCGCAGGTGCCGCCTAGCGACCTGGGCGAACAGTGGAAACGTGGCGAGCACGTCGGCCCAGTCCCTCTCCGTCGGGCTGTCGTCGTAACGGAGAAGGCTCATCACGCCGCCTCCTGCTCTGCAAGGTGCGCGAACGGATGGTGGAACGCGTCGAGCGCGCGATCGGCGGCGACCGGAAACGCGATCGTCTCCGCCGTGTCCGTGTGATGGACCTCGATCGTCGTGCTGTTGTCGCGGGCGTCCCAGTAGAGCGTGATCTCGAGGCCGCCGTTGACGCGGCGGGCGAGCTCGCGACGCGGGACGATCGTGAGCGTTGCTGTGTTCATGCCAGCTCCCTTTCGGATGCCGGCGGAGCCGACGCGTGCCGGCTCCGCCGGCCTCGTGAATTAGCCCGCGATCGTGAAGCTCTCGCGGACGACGTTGGAGATCGGCCTCTCGTTGCCGGTGGCGACGGCAGGGGCGGTCCCGCTGACGGCGTATGCGGTCAGCGTGGCCCGCACGTTCTTCCCGAAGAAGCCCGGCGACGTGACGATCCAGCTGTGGAAGGTGTGCCGCAGGCCGCCGATCCGCGCGACGTCGTTGATCTGAAAGACGCCTGCGAGGTTGGTCTGTGCGCCCTGGAGCGGCGTGCCGGCGATCGTCGGGGTCGTCGAGAGGAGCACGACGAGCCCCGGCGCGGCCGCATTCGCCCCGGGATGGAATGCCGCACTGTTCGGGTCGATGAATGCGGGCTTGAAGCGCGAGAGCAGCGCATTCGCCTGCGCGTTTCGTGCCTGCAGGGAGAGATCGACGGTGAACGTCCCGCCGCTGCCGGCGCTGTCGCCCGCCCGCGGTGAGATGACGCTCAGCTTCAGCGGCGCCGAGTTGTAGGCGTCCGCCGACATCGTGCTGGCCTTCCGGACCGCGCGGCCGGCAGCCGAGAGCGGATCCCAGCGGCCGCCGAACCCGGTCAGGCCTTCGCCCTTCGTCTGGCCCGTCTTGGCGTCCTGGACGAAGTAATAGAGGGGATGGCCGGCATAGGTGACCTGCATGCGACCGTCGCTGCGGCGGCTGGTGCCGAGCAGGTTCGCGTGGGCTCCTGCGCCTGCCATCGGCCTGCCTTGCGTGATCAGCGGAGGCCAGTACCCGGCGCAGTCGCCGTAGCACGTGCTCTTCGCCGACCTGTCGTGCGCCCACATGTACAGCGTCTTGCCGTGGGAGTCGACGAGGATCCGGCCCAGATTGCTCGGGCCGATCTTGACCGCCGCGCCGCTCTGGCCCGAAGCCACCGCGGAAACGGCCAGGACTGCCGCGGCGGCCAGCGCGCCTGCGGCGATCCCGAGTGACTTGAGGTATCGCATCTGTGCTCCTTCGTGTCCGAAACGCTCCGTAGCGTTTCTATTCGCTCTGACCGTAACAGGACCGAGTCGCGCTACGCAACGCTACGTTTCGTTCTATACTCGAGCCATGGCCGAAAGCCCACGGAAAGAGCGCTCGAAACAGGCGATCCTCGATGCGACGCGCGAGCTCCTGGCCGACGACGGCGGAGTCGGGAGCCTGACGGTCGAGGCGGTCGCCGCGCGCTCCGGCGTCGCGAAGACGACGATCTACCGCCAGTGGCGAGACAAGTGGGAGCTTGCGCTCGACGCGGTGATGATCGACATGCTGCCGGGCTTCAGGACGCCGGTCGACGTCGGCGACACGAGGAAGGAGCTAGTCGTGTTCATCGACTCGGTGGTCAAGAATCTGTCCACGCCGCCGTCGGGGCCGGCGATGCAGGGCCTCGTCTCCAAGGTCGCGACCGATCCCGAGCTCGCGCGTGTCTACCGTGAGCGCGTCGTCGAGCCGCGCCGCGAGGTGCTCAAGCCGGTGATCGACCGCGGCGTCGCCCGAGGAGATCTTCGCCCGGACACCAACGTCCGCATCGTCCACGAGCTGCTCGTCGGCCCGATCTTCTATCGGCTGCTCTTCAGCGGCCCGCCGATCAACCGAAGGCTCGGCGTCAGTCTCGTCGACGCAGTCCTCGACGCGTTCGCTCCGCGCGGCTAAGTGCAGACCGCGATCGCGCTCCTGCTGGCGCTCGCTTCGACGACGCTCACGAACATCGCGTACCTACGCGAGCACGACGCGGCCGCAAAGCTGCCGGTGCTGTCGATGCGGCGGCCGCTGCACTCGGCGCACGTGCTGCTCACCGACCGCAGCTGGATGCTCGGATTCGCGATGGAGTCTGGCGGGTTCCTGCTCTACGCGGCTGCGCTGGCGCTCGCGTCGCTCGCTCTCGTGCAGAGCGTCGTGGCGGGCGGGATCGGCGTGCTGGCGTTCGCATCGGCGCGCCTCGGGCATCGGCAGCTGTCGCGAAGGGAGCTCGGCGGCGTCCTCCTCTCGGTGCTGGGCCTCGTCGCGCTCGGGATCTCGCTGGCGGGCGGAGCGAGCAAGGGCGAGAGCGGCGCGACGATCGACATCCTGCTATGGCTCGGTCTCACCGCGCTCGTCGCGCTCGTGCTGCTCGTGGCCGGACGACGCCTGAACCAGGTGGCGGTCGCGTACGGCCTGGCCGGCGGTCTGTTCTTCTCGATCGGCGACGTCGCGACGAAGGTCGCGACCGAGGGCGGCGCGCGTGCCGCGTTCGTGGTCGCGCTGATCGTCGGCTACACGCTCGGCACCGCACTGCTACAGATCGGCTATCAGGCGGGGTCGGCGCTCACCGTGGCGGGCCTGGCGACGCTGCTGACGAACGCCGTGCCGATCGCGGCCGGCACGATCGTCCTCCACGAGCCGGTGCCGGGCGGCGCGCTCGGCGGCCTGCGCGTGCTCGCGTTCGCGGCGGTGACGGTCGGCGCGGTCCTGCTCGCCAGGCCGGCGAAGCCCTCCGAGGCTAGCGTTGACCGAACGTGAGCACGTCGCAGGAGATCGACGTCGCACGCGCGGCGCGCGAGCGGCTCGGGTTCGAGCAGTTGCGCCCGGGCCAGGAGGAGGCGGTGCGGTCCGTCCTCACGGGACGCGACACGCTCGCCGTGCTCCCGACCGGATCCGGGAAGTCCGCGATCTACGAGCTCGCGACGGCGCTCGGCGGCGGCCCGACGGTGGTCGTCTCGCCGCTGCTCGCCCTGCAGCGCGACCAGATCGAAAAGATCGAAGAGGGGCACATCGGATCGGCGGCGGCGCTGAACTCGACGCTGAGCGGGACGAGGCGCGAGGCGCTGCTGGAGGAGCTCGACGAGCATGAGCTCGAGTACGTCTTCCTCGCGCCGGAGCAGTTCGAATCCGAGGAGACGCTCGAGAAGCTCCGCGCCGCGAAGCCGAAGCTTTTTGTCGTCGACGAGGCGCACAGCATCAGCGAGTGGGGGCACGACTTCCGGCCTGAGTACCTGCGCCTCGGCTTCGTGGCCGAGCAGCTCGGCAATCCGCCGACGCTCGCACTGACGGCGACGGCTGCGCCTCCCGTCCGCGCCGAGATCGTGGAGCGGCTCGGGCTGAGAGACCCCGTGGAGATCGTGCGCGGCTTCGACCGGCCGAACATCCACCTCGCAGTCGTGCAGCACCACGACGAGAAGCAGAAGCTGCGCGCGCTGGTCGAGAGCATCGCGGCCGGGGAACGGCCGGCGATCGTGTACACGGCGACGCGCCGGCGCAGCGAGGAGCTGGCGGCTCGGCTGCGGGCTGCGGGTGTCGCTGCGCGCCCCTACCACGCGGGCCTTCACCGCCACGAGCGCGAGGAGACGCAGACGGCGTTCATGGAGGACGAGATCGAGGTCGTCGTCGCGACGATCGCGTTCGGTATGGGCGTCGACAAGCCGAACGTGCGCACCGTGGTCCATGCCGAGATCAGCGACTCCGTCGACTCGTACTACCAGGAGATCGGCCGCGGCGGGCGTGACGCGGCGCCCGCGAGCGCCGTTCTCTTCTACCGGCCGGAGGATGTCGGCCTGCGGCGCTTCTTCGCGGGTGCCGGCCAACTCGCGGTCGACGAGGCGCTCGCAATTGCTGAGACGGTCGAGGATGCGGACGGCCCGCTGGACGCGCGCACGCTGCACGTGGTGACGGGCTTCTCCGAGACCAAGGTCCTAGCCGCCCTCGGTCGCCTGGAGGACGTCGGCTTCGTGAGGCTGCTGCCGGACGGCGAGGTCACGAAGGCGGAGGGCGCTCTGGCGGTCGACGACGCCGCGGAAGCGGCGGCGGCAGCCCAGCACAGCCGGAAGGAGTACGAGCGGACGCGCGTCGAGATGGCACGCGGCTACGCAGAGACGTCCGGCTGCCGCCGCGAGTACATCCTCAGTTACTTCGGCGAGGCGTTCGAGGCGCCGTGCGGCAACTGCGACAACTGTGACGCCGGACTGACGCATGCGGACACGCGCAGGCGCCCGTTCACGGTCGGGTCGTCAGTGCGGCATCCCGAGCTCGGCGAGGGCACCGTGCAGCGCTACGACGGCGACACTGTCGTGGTGCTGTTCGACGAGCACGGCTACCGCACGCTGGCTCTCGATCTCGTCCTGGAACGTGGGTTGCTGAGTGCGGAGAGACAGGAGTAGTGTCGAGACGCTGAGGTCACCGCTGCCGACAAAGGGAGAGTCGCCATGACCAGCGCCGTCGAAACCTCGACCGACATCCGTCCCTTCAACATCGAGTTCCCCGACGAGCAACTCGCTGATCTCCGCCGCCGCATCGCCGCGGCGCGGTGGCCCAGTCGAGAGCTCGTCGAAGACCGCTCACAGGGGATCCAACTTTCGACGATCCAGGCGCTCACGGAGTACTGGACGACCGACTACGACTGGCGCAAGGTGGAAGCCAAGCTCAACGCGCTGCCGCAGTTCAAGACCGTCGTCGACGGGGTGGACATCCATTTCATCCACGTCAAGTCCGAGCACGAGAACGCGCTGCCGCTGATCATGACCCACGGCTGGCCGGGCTCGGTGATCGAGCTCCTCGAGACAATCGGCCCGCTCACCGACCCAACCGCGCACGGCGGCAGCGCGGAGGACGCGTTCCACCTGGTGCTGCCGTCGGTCCCGGGGTACGGCTTCTCGGCGGAGCCGACCGAGCTCGGCTGGTATGCCGGCCGCGTCGCGCAGGCATGGCCGGAGCTGATGCGCCGCATCGGCTACACCCGCTACGTCGCCCAGGGCGGCGACGTCGGTGCGGCCGTCACCGACGCGATGGGCCGTCAGGCACCCGAGGGGCTGATCGGCATCCACACGAATCTCTTCGTGCCGGGGCTGGCGGGCGGGACCTTCCCGCAGGACACCGACGAGGAGCGCGCGGCGGCCGCAGCGGGCGCGTCCTTCAGGGCGACCGGCTTCGGCTACTTCCTCGAGCAGACGACCCGGCCGCAGACGATCGGCTACGCCCTGCTGGATTCCCCGGTTGCCCTGGCCGCCTGGATGCTCGACCACGACACGGACAGCTACTACAAGATCTCCAGCGCGTTCGTCGACGGCGAGCCCTCGGGCAATCTCACCCGGGACCACATCCTCGACAACATCACCCTCTACTGGCTGACCGGCACCGGCACCTCGTCGGCCCGCTCCTACTGGGAAAGTGGACAGGCCGCGGCGCGCGCGGCCGGGCAGGCTCCGCCGCCGGTGACGATCCCGGTCGGCTTCACCACCTTCCCGGGCGAGATCGTCGCGACTCCGCGTGCCTGGGTCGAGCTGGCGTACCCGACCCTCGTCTACTACAACAAGGTCGACCGGGGCGGGCACTTCGCTGCGTGGGAGGAGCCGCAGCTGTTCTCGGAGGAGCTGAGGGCCGCCTTCAAGTCGCTCCGCTGAGGTAGGCCGATCGTCACGATCGGGTGATGCAGCGCCACTCCGGTGCGGCGGAGTCTTCGGTGACGGCTGCGCAGCCTCTCACCGCGAATGACCCGGCTCGGTCGCGTCGCGAAGTTCTGAGGAGACAGGGGCGTGCCCTGGTCCGGGCGATTCGGGAGGGCGACGAGCACGCGGTCGAGGTTGCCGTCCTCGAGCTGAGCCGGTCGCGCAGGATCTTTGCGCCGCTCGTCTTCGCGGTCGGGGCATTCATCATGTTGTTTCAGGGCCTGAGGCTGCTGTTTGCGAACTGGCGCCTGACCCTGATCCAGGTCCTGCCGGCGATGTGGATCTGGCTGGCCCTCCTCGACCTGAAAGTGCACGCCTTCAAGGGACAGGGGTTCCGGAACTGGCACAGCGTCACGGCGATCGTCCTCGTATCGGTGATCGCCGTGGTCACCGCCGCCGCGTTCTATCTCAATGCCGTCTTCGGCTTCGCGATCTCGGAGCCCGGCGCACCACGGATCCGGCCGGCCTTCGCGCGGGCAAGAGACCACCTCGGCGTCGTGCTCGGCATCGGTCTCGTGGTCGGGGTCGCGCTGGGCGTCTCGGTGATCGTCGTGCCGCGCTGGGGCCACCCCTGGTTCGGACTCTCGCTCGGCATCGTGATCGGCGTGATGATGCTGACGTACGTCACCATCCCGGCGCGGATCGTCGGGATCAGGCCCACCGGATCGCGTCGGGACAAGCTGGCAGCGTCTGCGATCGGCGGAGCACTCGGAGCGCTCGTCTGCACGCCGCCGTACGTCATCGGCCGGATCGGCATCCTGCTGCTCGGGTCGCACGTACTCTTCGCGCTGGGCGTCGTCTTGTTGGCTCTGGGTCTGACCCTCCAGGCCGGCGCGACGGGCGCCGTGAAGGCGGTCAAGATGAGCGCGAAGCTCGCGGCCGGGAGCGGCGACAGCACACGTCAGGAGGTTCCGGCCTGACGCCAGCTGGCCCAGACCGGTGAGAAGACCGCGCAGACGAGCGACATCGTGATCATCACGAAGACGTAGCCGATCACCGTCAGCACCACGCCGAACGAGCCGAACGCTTTCCCGTTCGCGTTCAGCGGCGCGGAGAGAAAGAGCGGTGACGTGGCGATTGCCCCGCCGAGGACGATCGAGGCAAGGAGCGCGCCCGGAAGCAGCGCCCGCAGCCCGATCTTGCGATGCAGCAGGAAGAACGGCACGAAGAGCCAGAAGGCGGTCGAGCCGATCAGCCAGGCGGGCACGAGGGCGATCCAGCCGTGCGCCCGGAGGGTCGCGGCGGAGACGACTGCGACTGCGATCGCGCCCGTGAAGGCGAAGAAAAACACCGCGAACAGACCCTGGTCTGTAATCGATCCGACCTCGATGCGCCACGCCCTCGCGTAGACGTCCTGGTAGATCTGGCCGATGCCGATCCCCCAGAGCAGGAAGGTGACGACCACGGTGATGGTCGCTGCGAGCGCGTTCGCAGAGGCGCTGCCGAACGTCCCGGACACGAGTGTGGCGGTGTCGCCGGTCAGCTTGACGTGTGTGATCAACCGCTCCGCGAAGAGATTCGCGTCGCTCTTGGACGGGTGGAAGTAGGCGACGAAGACCAGCGCCGCAGGCAGAACTGAGAGGGAGGAGTAGACGGTCGCGGCGCAGCCGGAGTTCCGGCTCGCCTCGAAGTAGCGGCGAAACCACTCGAGGGCGAAGAGCCCGAGCCGTGTGTCGGCACGCGCCCGCAGCCAGTTCTGGACCGCCTTCGCGCGACCGTGACGGCCGGACTCGCTCTCAAGTTCCTCGATCCGCTCAGTCACTGGCGTTTTGCGAGCTCCGACATCATCGAATCGAGCCGCTCGAGGCGGTCGTCGACCTGGTCGAAGCGGGACTCCATCTTCGCGACCACGGCGTCGATCTCCTCTTCGTCGGCTAACGCCTGCTCGTGTTGCGCACGCGCGACGAAGGTCGAGGTGATGGCGGCTGTGATAATCGCCAGGAACGCAATCCCTTCGAGCATCACAAATGCGCCCACGAGCCGCCCGATCGTCTTGTGCGGCGTGACGTCCCCGTACCCGACGGTCGTCACTGTCTGCAGCGACCACCACATGCCGATCCAGATGCTCGAGTACTCACCGGGATCGAGAATCCTGATCAGCGCGCCGCCGCCGACGACGACGATGGCCGTGGCGGTGACGATGACGCTGGCAGCGAGTCGGACCGAGGGCGGCTCGCGAAGGAACTTCGACATGCGCCGCTCGATCAGATTGGGTCGGGCAGCGCCCTTGACCTTCTCGCCGACGCGCGAGAGCCGCTCGGGTCGCATCCGCGCCATCTGAAGACGATCCCCCGCTGAGCCCGGCGGCGCATCACCCGCGCGGGATGAAGCTGCCTGCAGGACTCGAACGCCGGCGCTGGAAAGACGCCGACTACGCGTAGTGCAATCACGTTTGTTGCAATCGTCGTCGTCGCGGTCGCCCTGCCGGTCTCGGCCCAAGCGGCGACGGCCGACACGATGCTGGCGCAGCGGTACGCGCCGGTCGTTCGGCTCGTGCGGCAGGACGAGCCGTGTCATCACGGCGAGCCCTATGAGCCGACCGCCGTAAACCGCGTGCTCGACAGTCCCGACGTCGTGCTGCGCGGCCCCTGGGACCGGAACAACATCATCAAGGTCGCACCGACCGCGGAGGATCTCTCCCGCGGGCTGTTCGGGTATCACCTCGATTTCCCCGGTCACGCCGTCACGCCGGGCTGCGACTACGACGAGTGGTCTCACCGGATCAACAGCGGCTCCGTTCCGCGCACGTACGCGCGCGTCGTCACCGATCCGGCGTACCCGAGCCAGATCGCGCTGCAGTACTGGTTCTTCTACGTCTTCAACGACTTCAACGACAAGCACGAGGGCGACTGGGAGATGATCCAACTCGACTTCGACGCGCCGAGCGCGCGCGAAGCGTTGGAGAGGAAGCCCGCGCTGGTCGGCTTCAGCCAGCACGAGGGCGCGGAGAGCGCGCACTGGGGCGGCTCGAAGCTGCAAATTGTCGACGGGACGCATCCGGTCGTGTACCCGGCGCTCGGGTCGCACGCGAACTACTACACCTCCGCGCTGCATCTCGGCCGAAGCGCTGCGGAGGGTGTCGGCTGCGACGACACGTCCGGTCCGTCGCGGCAGCTTCGGCCTGCGGTCTCGGTCCTGCCCACGCAAGAGGCCTCGTACCTGCGCGCGTACCCGTGGCTCGGCTTCGAGGGCCGGTGGGGCGAGGAGCACGAGGGCTTCTACGACGGCCCGACCGGGCCGTCCACGAAGCTGCAATGGGCTCAGCCGATTGCGTGGGCGAACCAGAATTGGCGGGACAAGAGCTTCATCGTTCCGGTGGGAACCGCGTTCGGTTCGACTGCGACAGGGTTCTTCTGCGGCGCCGTCGCCGGCGGCTCGGCAGTCCTCACCGCTCTCGTCGGCAACCCGTCGCCGGTTCTGATCGCCCTGACCGTGATCTTGGGAGTCTTCCTTTGGCTGACGTCGCGAACCACGTGGGAGCCGTCCGCTCCCCTCCGGCTCTCACGGCGGCGCTCGTGGGGCTCGATCGTGACCGCATCGCGGCGGATGTACCTGGGCCACCGCCGTCCGTTCCTCACGATCGGCCTGCTCTTCTTCCCGCTCGGCGTCCTGATCAGCGGAGTCCAGTACCTGCTGTTCAGAGTCGGTGGCCTGAACGGTCTCGTCGACGCGGCCGGAAGCACGAACGCAGTCGTCGACTTTCTTGCGATCGCACTCGGCATCGTCTTCACCGTCTTCGGCCTCGCGATCATCGAAGCTGCCACGGCGATCGCCATGGTCGAGATCGACGCGGGCCGAACGATCACTGCGCTGGGTGCCTACCGAAAGGTCTTGCCGAAGCTCGGCTCTCTCCTCGCGACGGTCTTGGTCGTCGCCCTCGCCCTGACGATCGTCAGTTTCACGGCGATCGGGGCCCTGCTCGCCGTCTGGCTGATCGTCCGCTGGTCGTTGCTCGCGCAGGTCGTCGTCCTCGAAGGGACTTCCGGTGTGCAAGGGCTCCGTCGCAGTGCGCGGCTGGTCCGGGGGAATTGGTGGCGGACCGCCTCGCTGCTGCTCTTCGTCACCGTCGTCGCGCTCCTGCTCGGACCGCTGCTCGGCACCGTGCTCCTCTTCATCACCAGCGCGTCGTTCGACTTCGTCAACCTGGTCTCCAGCGTCGTGTACGCGATCGTGCTTCCGTACGCCGCGATCGCCGGGACGTATCTCTACTTCGATCTCCGCATCGCCGAAAGTCAGAACGCCGACGCTCGAGTGACGGGGGACGTCCTCCCTGAGGACTTGCCCGCAGCCGTCAGCTGACACCGGATCCTTACGAGATTCTCAAACCCGTCTCAGGCCCGTCTTAGTCGACGTAGGTGCAATGGCGTGCGTCACCATGGACCGAAAAGGGAGCCGATCTATGAATCGTCCAAGGACAGGACGCACTACTCGCAGGTTCTTCTTCTTAGTCACCACTGCGCTGGCGACGGCGGCGGTCGCGGCCGGCGTCGCACTTGCCCGGAGCGGCCCGGCGCCGATCGGGACCGGGATCGTCGTCATCAACACCTCTCTGGGCCTGCAGAGCGCGTCGGCGGCCGGTACCGGAATGGTGCTGACCTCCTCGGGTGAGGTCTTGACGAACAACCACGTCATCCGGGGTGCGACCTCGGTCAAGGTCGTCGTCCCCGGGACGACGCACGCCTACACCGCGCGAGTCGTGGGCTACGACGTAGCCGACGACGTCGCCGTCCTGAGGGTGGTCGGCGCTTCGCACTTGAAGACCGTGAGCACCGCCGCGTCGGCGAAGCTCCGGGTCGGCCAGAGGGTGCGCGCCGTCGGCAACGCGAACGGCGGCGGCAGGCTGCTCTCCGCGCGTGGCTCGATCACAGGTCTTCGCCAGTCGATCGAGGTGAGCGACGACTCGGGCGGCAGCGAAAGCCTTGCCGGGCTGATCGAGACCAATGCCGACCTGCAGCCGGGTGATTCCGGCGGGCCGCTGCTGAACGCCTCCGGGAAGGTGATCGGGATGGACACGGCCGCGTCGACAGGAAACTTTGTCTCGACGGCCGCGGATTCGTACGCGATTCCGATTGCCAAGGCGCTGTCCGTGGCGAAGCAGATCGTCGCGGGACACAGTTCCTCGCGCGTGCACGTCGGCGCGACGGCATTCCTCGGCATTCAGGTGCAGGGCCAGGGCGGGGGCGGTCTCGTCGTCGAGGGGATCGTTCCCGGCGGCCCGGCGGAGGCCGCGGGGCTCCAGGCCGGCGACGTGATCACGTCGATCGACGGGCATGCGGTCACGACGCCCAGCTCGCTCACGAGCTACTTGCTGACCAAGAAGCCGGGCAACAGCGTCACGATCGGCTTCACGGACGGGCTTGGCGCCGGCCAGACGGCGAGCGTCAAGCTTGCCAGCGGGCCGCCGCAGTAACCGTGACTCAATGCGGTAGCCGCCGTCGCTGACGGCGGCTACCGCGCCGCACACGACGGTCAGTCGATGACCGCGCGCGCGATCGTCCGCGGCTCTCGACCCGACAGGAGCCAGCCTGCCGCCGCGGCGGCCACCGGCACTCCGACCACCGCCAGCGCCAGGTGGACGAACGGCACGTCGCGCAGGTACCCGAGGTCGTCGTGGTACGTCGCCAGGAGGACGACGTACGCGCCCGCGACGCCGAGCACAGCACCGAGGAAGGCGAGCGCGCCCGCAGTGCTGGCGGTGAGCGTCCTGCGGATCCGGGAGGTCGCTCCTGCCGCCGTCAGCGTGCGCAGGTCACCTGCACTCTCGCTGCGGATCAGTCCGACAGTCATCGCCAGGACGGCGAGCGCCAGGGCCGCGCCCGCGGCCGTCGCGATGCCCTTGATCCTCGCGTTGGAGCCAGGGGTGTCTTTGACTTCGATCGCCAGGCCGGCATCGGCGGCGATCTGGCGGGCGGTAGCGATCTGGTCGCTCGTCAGAGGCTGCCGCGACTCGACGAGCCAGCCGGCCGGAATCTGCTTCCAGCCGTGCCGGCGAAGGCCGTCGATCGTGATGAGGGCGAGGCCCTCCTGCCTGCTGTCGATGCCGGAGCCGAAGCGCCGGACGCCAATGTCGATCCGCCGGACGTTCGTCACCGGGAAGTCACCGCGTCCCTTGAGGCTCGGGATCGAAAGGCCTTCGGTGCGGGCGCTGCGGTCGAGGAGGAAGTCCGTGCTCGGATCGAGCGTCCCAGGGTCGACTCCGAGGTACCTGAGGACCGCTGCCGTCGCGACATAGAGCTGCGCGACGGGGCGGTACATGTTGTCGGTCCGTCTGGTGATGTCGAGCGGGAGCAGGAAGCGGGTGTCGCCGACGACCATTGGAGGCACGCCCGGTTGCATGACCCTTCGCAACGGCAACACAACTCCACCGTGGAGGCCGTCGGCGAGGCGTCGGACACTTGCGCTCAGGTGCGGAAGTCGAGCCTCCGCGTCGACCGGCGTGAACTCCCGAGCCTCTTGCTCAGAGCCGAGCAGCACGCGGATCTGTCGATCCGAAAGCGTCGGCGGTTGAGCCGCCTTCTTCGCCGCCTCCGCGGAAGCGACGACTACGACGCTCGCCGCGATGCCGAGCGCGAGGGTCACTGCGGCGAGGGCAGCGCCTGAGCGGGCCTGAAAGCGCACGAGGTCTCGCAGCGCCAGGCGCGGCGCAATGGAGACCCGCCCGGCCAGACGGGAGAAGATCCGGATTGCCAGCGGGCCCATCAGCAGGGCGCCGATGATCGTCGCGACGATCCCAGCGACGATCAGCACCGCCCGGTCTCGGTTGGAAAGTGCAAGCAGGGCTACGCCGAGCGCGATCAGGCCGGCGGCGGCGAGTGCCGAATACCGGGCCGGCCTCGGCTTCGGCGGCCGGCCGGAGAGCGCGAGCACAACAGGGAGCCGAGCGGCCGCGCGGCCGGGCCACCAGGCAGCTGCGGTCGCGCCGAGTAGGGCGAGGAGCCCGGTCGTCGCGATCAGCCACCACGGCAGGCTGAGACGGTCGACGCGATGGTCGAGCGCCGATTCGAGCGTCGGCGCGAACACGATCCACGCCGCCAGGCCGACGGCTGTCCCGACAATGGCCGCGATTGCTCCGACGACGGCACCGTTGGCCACGAGCACGAGTCGCACCTGCTTCTCACTTGCGCCGATTGCGGCCAGCATGCCGAGCTGCCGGAGCCGTCGCTGTGCGACGACCGCGAACCCGGCCGCGGCTACGAGCGAAGCAAGGAGGAGGAAGACGGTCGTCACCGAGAACATTGCGAGTGTCGGCGCCCCGGGATGATCGTTGCCGGAGATCTCCAGCGACGTGAGGGCGGGTGTGTGCGCCGTGTCCGGGCCGGCGCCGAATGTCTTGGCCGACTCGACGGTCGTCTTTGCCAGAACGGTCACATAGTCGGCCCCGGTCGTGGCCGACGGCGAGGTAAGTACGAACTCGTCGCTCAGCTTCCGCGGGTTCTCCACGATGCCGACGACCCTCCAGCGACTGTGATCGAGCGCCGGGTTCGAGCCGATGCGAAGACGGAGGAGCGCGGCCACCCGGTCGGTCACTGCGAGCTCGTTCGCGCGAGTCGGGTAGCGGCCCCGGCGTAGCGCGAGCAGCTCGTGCCCGTACTTGCCGGCCGGATCCTGTGTCCGGAAGTCGATGGTCTCGACGCTGCCAGGCACGGCGACGGAGTGGTGGGCGATCACGTCGATCGTCCCAAACGACTTCCGTGCGTCCGCGAGGCCGGCGTGGAGCTTTTGCGGGTCGGAGCCGTCGAACGTCAGCAGCGTGTTCGCCGATCCGAACCGCGAGTTGTCCGCAGGTGCCGTGTTGTAGACAATCGTGATGCTGCCGATCGCCGCAGCGACCGCAACGGTCAGGAGTGCCAGCACGAGCAGCTGTGCGCGCCACTCTCGGCGGAACATGCGCGACGCCCAGCGGATGATCGCGCGCCGGCCCGTCATCGACCGTCACCCGCCGCGAGGAGTGACTCGGGCCCGGGAGGCGCCACCGTCTGGTCGACGACGTGTCCGTCACGGATGAAGACGACGCGATCGGCCCAAGAGGCGAGATGCGCTTCGTGCGTCACGACGACACCAGCGACGCCGCGATGCGTTGCGGATCGCAGCAGGCGCATCACTGCCTCTCCATTGACCGAGTCGAGCGCGCCGGTCGGCTCGTCGGCAAGCAGCAGCTTCCGCTTGCCGACGATCGCGCGCGCGATCGCGACGCGCTGACGCTCGCCGCCCGACAGCTCGTCGGGGTAGCGGCTCGCACGCTGCGCGACCTGCAGCTCAGCGAGCGCCGCCTTCGCACTCGTCTTGGCGACCTTGGCGGGCGCGCCGTCGAGCTCGAGCGGCAGGGTGACGTTCTCGAACGCCGTCAGACCAGGGAGGAGATTGAAGTCCTGGAAGACGTAGCCGATCGCGCGGCGGCGCATCCTGGCTTGCTCCGAGCGGGAGACATTCGCGAGGTCGACGCCGTCGACGAGGACCTGGCCGCTGCTCGGCTGCTCGAGGCTACCCGCGATCGTGAGGAGTGTGCTCTTGCCGGACCCGCTCGGCCCCATGACCGCGACGAGCTCGCCGCCTTCGACCGAGAGGTCGACCTCCGTCAACGCGTGCACCTCGCTCGCTCCGGAGCCGTAGGTCTTCGAGATGTGTCTGAGTTCGAGTGTTTTCGTCATTGCGACACCTCCGTCGCAGCAGTTGCTTCCGGTTCGATTTCGGGCGAGGGCATCGCCTCGGGGCTCGTTGCAGTCCGCTGCGCCTGCTTCAGGCGAACGTCTGCGGCGTCGAGCCAGCGCACGATCGCTTCCAGGCGGAAGAGCTCCGCGTCGGCAACGAGTGCGAGCGGCACGTCGTCCTCCGCCGCAGCGGCCTTGACCTTCGTGTACCGCTGCATGACTTCGACGACGTGCCTGCGGTGCGCCTGCAGGATTTCGTGGACATCCGTGCCTGGCACCTGCAGCGCGACGAGGACTTTGATCACGAGCTCGTCGCGCGGAGGAGGGACGAGCGCGGGAGGGGTGCGGAGCCAGTTCGCCAGCTCGCGCCTGCCTGCGGGGGAGATCCGGTACTGCTTCCGAGCGCGTTCCCCGTCGCCGTCGGCCGCCACGAGCCCGTCCCGCTCGAGCCGCTGGAGCGTCGTGTAGACCTGGCCGACGTTGAGCGGCCAGACGTTGCCCGTCTTCGCCTCGAACTCGCTCTGCAGGCGCTGTCCGTACTTCGGGGACTCGCTCAAGAGGGCGAGTAGTGCATGGGGGACGCTCACTGGCGACTTCCGATCGAGAACATACTCAGTAAGATACTCAGTATGTCAGGTGCTGCGCAAGCCGAATTTCGAGCTGCCGCAAGCTCCGCACGTACAATCGACCCGCTCGACGGAGGTGAGCGTATGACGCAGGCGGACGCTCTCGCCCAGGCGGCCCGCGCGCGAGACGAGTTGGAGCGCTTCTTTGCGCTGTCGCGCGATCTGCTGTGCGTCGCGGACTTCAACGGGTTCTTCACGCGGGTGAATCCCGCGTTCGGACGTGCGCTTGGGCACTCGAGCGAGGAGCTGCTGCGTGAACCGTTCATGAGCTTTGTCCACCCGGACGATCGCGAGGCGACGCTGGCGGAGTTCACGTCGATTCTGCAAGGCGAGGAAGCGCATGCGTTCGAGAATCGCTACCGCAACAGCGACGGCAGCTACCGATGGCTTCAGTGGGCGAGCGCCACGGATCGCGACGCGGGCCTGATCTATGCGGTAGCGCGCGATGTAACGGACGCGAAGCACGCCGCAGCGAAGCTGGAGGCGCTGCTGGCCGAGCAGGGCGCGCTCCGGCGTGTCGCGACGCTCGTCGCGCGCGAAGGTGACCCGGCCGAGCTGTTCGCTGTCGTGGCGGCGGAGCTGGGCCGCCTTCTCGGCGCCGACGCTGCGGGCATCCTCCGCTATGAATCCGACGAGCAGGGGTTGATCGTCGGTGCGTGGAGCCGCGCCGGTGCACCGCCCGTGGAGCCGGGCTCGATCCTCAAGGTCGACCGTGAGACGGCGTCAGGCCGGGTCTACCGAACGGGCCAGCCGGAGACCGGTGGCCCTTTCAGAGGCACAGCGGATTCGCTCGCGCAGCGGCTGGGTCAGCTCGGCTATCGATCGAGTCTTGCCGCGCCGATTCGTGTGGCCGGCAGCGTCTGGGGCGCACTTGGAGTTGCAACCCTCGGAGCTGAGGAGTTTCCGGGCCACTCAACCGGGCGGCTCGAGAGCTTTGCCGAGCTCGTCGCACAGGCGCTCGCAAACGCCGACGCTCGCGAGCAGCTCGCGGCCTCGCGTAACCGCGTCGTCCAGGCGAGCGACGACGAGCGGCGTCGTCTCGAGCGCAATCTCCATGACGGCGCACAGCAGCGGCTCGTCACGTTGTCGCTGACGCTTCGGCGTGCCCGGTTGCTGCTCGCGGCGGAGCGGGAGGACGTGTGCGGCCTGCTCGACACGGCATGTGACGACCTCGAGGCAGCGCTGACGGATCTGCGCGAGCTTGCTCAGGGGCTGCATCCCGCGGTGCTGTCCGACCTCGGGCTCAGCGGTGCGCTGCCGGGACTGACTCAGCGGGCGCCGTTCCCGGTCGAGATCGTCTGTGTGCCTGCCGAGCGGCTGCCCGAGTCGGTCGAGGTCGCGATCTACTACCTCCTCGCCGAAGCGCTGACGAACACGGCCAAGCACGCCAAGGCTTCGAGCGTCATGCTCGGGGTCTCGTGTGATGGCGACGAGGCCGTCGTCGAGGTGTCCGACGACGGGATCGGCGGCGCCGACCTCACCCTGGGCTCGGGCCTACATGGACTTGCCGATCGCATCAGCGCGCTGGGCGGCCAAATCGGGATTGAAAGCGCACCCGGGCGGGGAACCTCTATCCGGGCGACGATTCCGGTTGCCTGACTGTCACACGAAGCCCGTCTCCTACGTCAGAGAGATATGGGACTACTAGCTCTTACCGCAGACTTCTGGGCGCTGTTCTGGACGACGCTGGTCACGGTCGTCTTTCTGCTCGTTCCCGGCGTTGTGTTCGCGTATTACGCGCTCGACGAGTGGATTCGAGACGACAGCTATGCACACGTGATGGCGACCGTCGATCATCGCCACAGATAGATGCCTTGACAAGCATATAACTGGTTAGGCATACTTGTGCCGTGAACGATCTCTCGGCACTTCAGGCCCTGGCCGAGCCACGGCGCGTCGCGATTCTCGAACTGCTTCGGGACGGCGAGCAGCCCGTTGGCGAGCTGGTGGGCCGCCTGGGTGTGAGCCAGCCCGCCGTGTCGAAGCACCTGCGGGTGCTGAAGGACGCGGGGCTCGTCGAAGCGCGGGTCGATGCCCAGCGGCGTCTCTATCGCATCCGCCCCGAGCCGCTCGCCGATCTCGACGACTGGCTCGCCGGGTACCGGGAGCTCTGGACGACACGCCTGGATCGGCTGGAAGACCATCTCGAGAAACGGAGGAAGCAATGACGGACGCAACCCTGATCACCGGCAGCACACGTCCCGCGATCCGCTTAGAGCGCCACCTCGACGATCCACCGGCGGTTGTCTGGCGCGCGCTCACCGAGCGAGAGCAGTTGCGCTCGTGGTTCCCGTGCGATGTGATCGTCGAAGGCGGGCGCTGGGAGGTCGGCGCGCCGATCACGTTTCCGTTTCCCGAGCACGTGATCGACCTGACCATGGAAGGCGAGGTGCTCGAGGTCGACGAGCCACGTGTGCTCGCGTATACGTGGGGCGACGAGCTGCTGCGCTTCGAGCTCGCGCCGGAGGCTGACGGCACGCGCCTCGTCCTGGTCGACGAGCTCGAGCCTGGTGCGGCCGCTCGCAACGCCGCCGGGTGGGAGGTCTGCCTCGACCGTCTCGAGAGGGTCGAGCCCGGCGACCCCTGGGGGCCGCGCTTTCAGGCATATACGGCGGCCTTCGAGCCGACCCTCGGTCCGCAGGAGGGCCCGCCGGCCGGCTACAAGGGCACGTGAGTCAGCGTATGGGTCGAACGGTGAATCCCAGGCCTCCGAGAACCTTGACGGCGCCGGTCTTCCCGCCCTCGAAGTCCGCCGACGCAAGGCGATGTCCGGTGGCGAGCTCGTACGCAGTCCCCAAGATCGCCTTCGGCGGGTAGGTGCGTTTGTCCCAGACCAGCTCGTAGGTCGTCGTCGGGGCGAAGCCGTGCTCGGAGAAGAACTCCTTTGCCCCAAGTCGGTCGTACTCGTGGATTGCGCGCTCTACGTGCTCACGCGTCACGTCGTCCCATGTGACTGAACGTGTCATCGCGTCCTCCCAGGATCGTCGTGGCAGTCACCTCGCGTTAACCCACGCTTCATGCGCGGATCGGTAGCGTCTTTGCCGATGATCGAGGCACAGGGCCTTACGAAAGATTACGGCCCGAAGCGGGCCGTCGACGACCTCACTTTCACGGTGAAGCCCGGCGTCGTCACCGGTTTCCTCGGTCCGAATGGGTCGGGCAAGTCGACGACGATGCGGCTTGCGCTCGGCCTCGACAGGCCGACGGCCGGCGACGTGACGGTCAACGGCAAGCACTACCGCGACCACGCGGCGCCGCTGCACGAGGCCGGCGCGCTGCTCGAGGCGCGGTCCGTGCACACCGGGCGTTCGGCCTACAACCACCTGCTCGCACTCGCGCAGACGCACGGCATCTCGCGGAAGCGCGTCGACGAGCTCGTCGACCTCGTCGGCCTCCACGACGTCGCGCGCAAGCGCGCCGGGCAGTTCTCGCTCGGCATGGGTCAGCGGCTGGGTATCGGTGCCGCGCTGCTCGGCGACCCGGCGACGCTTCTCCTCGACGAGCCGAGCAAAGGCCTCGACCCGGAGGGGATCCACTGGATCCGCAACCTGCTCCGCTCACTGGCGACGGAGGGACGCACCGTGTTCGTCTCCTCGCACCTGATGAGCGAGATGGCACTCACCGCCGATCACGTGATCGTGATCGGGCGCGGCAAGCTGATCGCGGACACCAGCGTCGAAGACCTCGTCCGCATGGCGTCCGGGAGTGCGGTGCGCGTCCGCTCGCCGCAGGCCGGCGCGCTGAGCGAGCTCGTCGCCGGCGACGGCGTGATCGTCACATCGCCGCAGCCGGGCATGCTCGAGATCCGTGGCACCTCAGCCGAGAAGATCGGTGAGACCGCGGCCGCGCACGGCATCGTTCTCCACGAGCTCACCGGGGTGCAGGCGTCACTCGAGGAAGCGTTCATGGAGCTGACGCGCGGCGACGTCGAGTACAAAGCCGGCGAGGAGATCGCGGCGTGAGCTCCACTGCCCAGTCCGTCTCGATCCCGCGACTTACGAACTACGGACGCGTCACGCAGCTACGTGTTGCGCGGTCGGAGTGGACGAAGCTGCACTCGCTCCGCTCGACGCGCTGGTCGCTGGTCGTTGCGGTCGTCCTGACGATCGGTCTTCCGTGCCTGTTCGCATCGATCCTCTCGTCGCGCTGGGGGCACCTCAGCCCAGGCGAGCGTGCCGACCATGCCCGCCATCCGCTCGAGGTGGCGACCGCCGGTGTCAACCTGTCACAGCTCGCGATTGCGGTGCTCGGCGTGCTCGTGATCACCGGCGAGTACTCGACGGGGATGATCCGCTCGACCTTCATCGCCGTTCCGAAGCGGCTACCGGTGCTCTGGGCGAAGACCGGCGTCTACGCGCTCGTCGTCGCCGCGCTGATGGTTCCTTCGGTCCTCGTCGGCTACTTCGCAAGCCAGGCGATCCTCAACCGGCACCACATCCTTCAGGTTTCGTTCTCCGATCACGGTGTCGCGCGGGCGGTGTTCGGGGCGGCGCTCTTCCTCGTGCTGGTCGGTGTGTTCGCGCTTGCGATCGGCGCGCTCGTGCGCAATACCGCCGGTGGGATCGCGACCTTCGCCGCCATCTTCTTCGTCATCCCGCCGCTGATGAACATCCTGCCGTCGAACTGGAACAACGCGATCAGCCAGTACCTCCCGAGCAACGCGGGCCGCTCGGTGTTCGCGCTGACGCACGACGCGCACTCGCTGCGGCCGCTCCCGGGCATCCTGCTCTTCGCTGGTTATTGCGCGGTTGCGCTCGCCGTCGCCGCCGTGCTGCTCGTTCGGCGCGACACGTAACGCCGACGACGGCCGGCCAACGCTTAATATCGAATGGTATGCGAGGGATTCTGCCGGTGGCTGTCGCCTGCCTGGTGGTGTTCATCGCACCTGCGGCCGTCGCGGCCGACCCGGCGGTCGGTGACCAGCACGTCCTGATCGTGCTGGCGACGTGGGGCCCGCAACCGCTGACCCGCGAGGACGTGTCTTCGTCGTTCGCGGAGGCCGCCCGCTTCTACGACAAGTCCTCGTTCCACCAGCTCAGGCTCAGCGCGGACGTGACGCCGTGGCTCCCGGCCTTCACCGCGGCGCCTGCGTGTCCGGATGATCTAGGCGACCACGTTCCGGTCACCTTCTCCGGCCCGCCGGATGCCGCGGCTGCTGGTGCGGGCTATCGCGTCGAGTCGTACGACCGTGTCATGTACGTGACGGCGCGGATGGCGTGCGACTGGGACGGCCTCGGAGTCGGACACCAGATCGTCCTGAACGCGGACCGGAACTGGAACGACATGGTTCACGAGCTCGGACATACCTACGGACTCGCGCACGCGCGCAGGGAGCAATGTCGCGGCTGCGCCAAGGACGAGTACGGCGATCCCTTCAGCCCGATGGGTCACGGCCTGCTCGACTTCAGCGCCTACGAGAAGTTCCAGATGGGCTGGCTGCACGAGGTCGCGCACATCTCCCGCGCGGGTACCTACGCGATCGGAAGACCGGACATCCAGGGCGCGACGCCCTATGCGCTCGTCATCGAGACGGG
>DATFTK010000215.1:0-15647 GCA_035262005.1 Gaiellaceae bacterium
GAAAAGGGCTGTCTTCGGGTTGAGCACGTTCACGACGGCGCCGCGCGCGAACGCGCGCCGGTAGGAGATGCGCTGGCGGCCTTGCTCGAGGCTCGGCTCGTCCCGCCCGAGCAGCTTCCGCACGCCGACGTAGATCAGGTAGGCGGCCCCGGCGAGCTTGACGGCGGTGAACGCGGTTGCCGACGCCACGATCAGCGCGGAGAGGCCGACGGTCGCCGCCGCGACGTGCACGAGCGTCCCGAGGTGGATCCCGGCAACGGAGGCGAGGCCGGCGCGGCGACCCTGCTCGGCACCCTGGACGACGACGTAGAGAACGGCCGGACCCGGGATGAGCAGGAGCGCCAGAGAGGTCAGGAAGAACACCCAGAGGGTGCCGGAATCGGGAAAGACCACGGGTAGCATTCTGGCCCGTGCGGCGGTACCACGTTACGACGTTCGGCTGCCAGATGAACGCTCACGACAGTGAGCGGATCAAGGGCATGCTCGAGGAGCTCGGCCTGGGGGAGAGCGCAACGCAGGACGAGGCCGACGTCCTCGTCTTCAACACCTGCACGATCCGCGAGAAGCCCGACACGAGGTTCGCGGCGCACCTGGCCCAGGCCGCCGCCCTGAAGCAGCGCGACCCCGGCAAGGTGATCGCGGTCGGCGGCTGTTACGCGGAGGCGCAGCGCGAGCGGCTCTTCGAGCTGTACCCGGACGTCGACGTCGCGTTCGGCCCGGGGTCGATCCCCCACCTCGGCGAGTGGCTCGGCGCGGGTGGGTTCGGCGTTGCCCGCGGCCGCTTCGGTGTCGACGAGCGGACGTTCGCAGGGGAGTTGCCGATGCACCGCGAGCGCTCGTTCCAGGCGTGGGTGCAGATCTCGATGGGCTGCAACTCGAAGTGCGCGTACTGCATCGTTCCCGCCGTCCGCGGGCGCGAGCAGAGCCGGCGGCCGGGCGACGTCATCGCCGAGGTGACGCGGCTCGCCCGCGAGGGCGTGCGCGAGGTGACGCTGCTCGGCCAGAACGTCAACTCGTGGGGCCGCGACCTCCTGCCGGACCTCCGGACGGACTTCGGCGAGCTGCTGCGCGCCTGCGACGCCGTCGAGGACATCGAGCGCATCCGCTTCACCAGCCCGCATCCGAAAGACTTTCGTGGCCCGGTGATCGAGGCGATGGCCGAGTGCGCCGCAGTCTGCGAGCACGCGCACCTGCCGCTGCAGTCCGGGTCGTCGCGCATCCTGAAGACGATGCGGCGGACGTATGACCGCGAGCGCTACCTCCGACTCGTCGGCCAGCTGCGCGCAGCGATTCCCGACCTCGCGCTGACCACGGACCTCATCGTCGGTTTCCCCGGCGAGACCGAGAGCGACTTCCGCGAGACCCTCGATGTCGTCCGGGAGGTCGGCTTCGACGGCGCGTTCACGTTCGTGTACTCGCCACGCGCGGGCACCGAAGCGGCGGCAATGGAGGACCAAGTCCGGGAGGAGGTCAAGCGCGACCGCATCGAGCGGCTGATCGACCTCGTTCAGCGCATCGCTGCCGAGCAGAATGCCGAGCGGGTCGGCGGAGTCGAGGAAGTCCTCGTCGAGGGCGCGAGCCGCACCGACTCGTCGCTCCTGCGCGGCCGGACGCGGCGCAACACGACCGTCAACTTCGCAGGGACCGCCTCGGCTGGGCAGCTCGCCGACGTCCGGATCGAGGACGCGACGTCGACGACGCTGCGCGGCGTGCAGGCCGTGCCGGTCGCCGCCTGATGCGCGTCCTCGTCACCGGCTCGAGCGGCCAGATCGGGACGAACCTCGCGCTGCGCCTGCAGCAAGACGGTCACGAGGTGTTCGGCGTCGACAAGCGGCTGAACGCCTGGACCGACGACTTCCGCTACCTGTTGCAGGACCTCACGTTCCCGGGCGGCCTCGGCGACGACTATCCGCCCGCGGACGTGATCGTCCACCTCGCTGCGCACGCGAAGGTGCACGAGCTGGTGCGCGAGCCACGGCGCGCGCTCGAGAACGCGATCATGACGTTCAACGTCCTGGAGTACTGCCGAGCCAACCGGCTGCCGCTCGTGTTCTCGTCGACCCGCGAGGTCTACGGGGACGTCCACCGGTTCGAGGAGTACGGCGAGGCGAGCGCGGACTTCGCCTTCACGGAGAGCCCCTATTCGGCGTCGAAGATCGCGTCAGAGGCGCTGATCTATTCGTACGCCCGCTGCTACGGACTGCAGTACAACGTCTTCCGTTTCTCGAACGTCTACGGGCGCTTCGACAACGATCTCTCCCGGATGGTGCGTGTGATCCCGCTCTTCACCCACCGGCTGCTGCACGGCAAGGAGATCACGATCTACGGCGGCGGCGACAAGACGCTCGACTTCACGTACATCGACGACTGCGTCGACGGCCTCGCCCGCGGGGTCGACTCACTCGCCGCCGGTAGCGTCGTCAACGAGACAATCAACCTCGCCTACGGGCAGGGCAACACGCTCCTGCGAGCGGCGGAGCTGATCGCCGCGGAGCTCGGCATCGAGCCGCAGATCTCGTTCACGCCCTCCCTGCTCGGCGAGGTGACGCATTACGTCGCCGACATCCGCAAGGCGCGCGACCTGCTCGGCTGGGAGCCGCGCGTGCCGCTGGACGAGGGAATCCCTCGCGCGGTCGGCTGGTTCCGTGAGCATCCGGAGCACGCCGCCGACTTCGTCGGCGACTGGGTGCCGCAGGAAGCCGACTTCAAGGTTGGCATCACCTAGAACGATTGCGATCTTCGGCCCGACCGCGTCGGGCAAGACCGCCGTGGCCGAGTCCGTCGCCGACCGGCTCGGCGGCGACGTCGTCTCTGCGGACTCGATGCAGGCCTACCGCGGGCTGCCGGTCCTCACCGCCCAACCGACGCGACCGACGCGGCTGGTCGGGATCTGGCCGCTGTCGCACGAAGGCTCGGTGGCCGAGTACGCCGAGCTTGCACACGCGGCGATCGACGAGCTGCTCGCGGTCGGCAGGACACCGGTCGTCGCGGGTGGGACGGGCCTCTACCTCCGAGCGGCCCTCGCCGATCTCCGCATGCCGCCCGCCCCGTCGCCCGAGCTCCGCGCGCACTGGGAGCAGGTCTACGACCGGCTCGGCCCCGACGGCGCGCACGACGTCCTGACGCAGCGCGATCCCGAGGCGGCCGTGCGGTTGCACGCGAACGATCGCCGGCGCGTCGTACGGGCGCTCGAGCTCACGGAGCTCGGCTCGTCGCTTCGGCCCGGCGCGGACCGGCTGTGGGCGGAGGAGATGCGGCACGAGACGCTCCTCTTCGGCCTGGACGTGCCGCGCGACGTCCTGCTGGAGCGGATCGAGCGCCGCGCGCACGAGATGTTCGAGGCCGGCGTGGTCGCCGAGGCGCGCGCCGCGCTCGAGGCCGAGGTCTCGGCCACAGCGATCCACGCGCTCGGCCTGCGGCAGGTGGCCGAGCTGCCGCGGGCAGAGGCGCTCGAGGCGCTCGCCGTCCGCACGCGCCGCTACGCGTCCTACCAGCGCAAATGGATGCGCCGCATCCCCGGCATACTCCGCGTCGACGGCAACCGCCCGGCCGCACAGATTGCGGATGACATCGTCGAAGTGGCACGCGCTCGGCAACGTCTACCTGCTCGTCGAGCAGGCTGAGCCGCTCACGCCTGAGGCCGCACGCGAGCTGTCTCGTGAGACGGACGGCGTGCTCGAGGTCGAGGGCAACCACG
This sequence comes from Gaiellaceae bacterium, assembly GCA_035262005.1. Classification (GTDB taxonomy): domain Bacteria; phylum Actinomycetota; class Thermoleophilia; order Gaiellales; family Gaiellaceae; genus 3-1-20CM-4-69-9. Next base: position 3,698 of record DATFTK010000215.1, read on the forward strand.
TCACGGTGTGGAATCCCGACGGCTCGATCGCCGAGATGTCGGGCAACGGCGCGCGCATCGCCGCCGCCTGGCTCTCGCACAAGACCGGCTCGCGCGAGGTGGCGCTCCGGGTGGGCGAACGAGAGCTCAGCGCGACGGTCGACGGCGAGAACGTGACGCTCGACGTCGGCTCCGTCGACGTCGACGACCCGGAGGAGATCGACGGCATCCACTTCACTCCGGTCTCCGTCGGCAATCCGCATGCCGTCGTCCGACACGACCCCGGAGACATCCGGCGGCTCGGCCCGCTGCTCGAGAACCATCCACGGTTCCCGAATCGGACGAATGTCCAGCTCGTTCGTGTCGACGGCGAGCACGACCTCACCGTCGCCGTGTGGGAGCGCGGCGCCGGGGAGACAAAGGCGTCGGGATCGAGCGCGGTCGCCGCTGCGGCGGCGGCAATCCGGAACGGCTGGTGCACCAGCCCGGTGACCGTGCACATGCCGGGCGGCGATCTCTACGTCGAGCTCGCCGACGGCGGGGTGCGGCTAACCGGCCCCGCTGTCGAGCTCGCGTAACGAGTCGTTCAGGCTGACTTTCTGGTCGGTCGACTCGCTTCGCCACCCGACGATCAGCGCGCAGGCGAGGTGGTACGTGCCGGCCGGAAACTCCTTCGGCCGCGTGCCGGGGACGACAATCGCGCGCGGCGGCACGTATCCGCGATGCTCGACCGGCTCGCTGCGGGTCACGTCGATGATCGGCACGGAGGCGGTCAGCGCCACGTTCGGCCCGAGCACGGCGCCGGCGCCGACGCGGACGCCCTCGGTCAGGATCGAGCGCGAGCCGACGAACGCACCGTCTTCGACGATGACGGGCCGCGCGCCCGGCGGCTCGAGCACACCGCCGATGCCGACACCGCCGGCGAGATGGACGTCGGCTCCGATCTGGGCGCCGGACCCGACGGTCGCCCACGTGTCGACCATCGTCCGCGGGCCGACCCACGCGCCGATGTTTACGTAGCTCGGCATCATCACGACGCCGGGGGCGAGGTACGCCCCGTAGCGCGCGACCGCGGGCGGTACGACGCGGACTCCGAGCTCCTCGTAGTTCCGCTTCAGCGGGATCTTGTCGTGGTACTCGAACGGCCCGACCTCCTGGGGCTCCATCCGGCGCTCGCGGAAGTATTCGAGGATCGCCTCCTGGGCCTCCGAGTTCACACGCCAGTCACCGTCGACCGGCTCGGCGACGCGCAGCTCGCCGCGGTCGAGCGCGTCGATGATCTGGTCGACGTTCACAAGACGCGCTCGAGGATGGTGGCGGCGCGCCGGCACTCCTCCTCCGTAGGCACGAGCGCCATCCGGAAGTAGCCCTCCCCGGCGGGGCCGAAGAACGTCCCGGGCGAGACGATGAGCCCGTGCTCGAGCAGCCGCTCGGCGAGGTCGGCGGCAGGCGCCTCGATCCAGAGAAACATCGTCGCCGAGCGGCCACCCGCGATGCGCAGGCCCTTCCGCTCGAGCGTCGGCAGCAACGCCTCGCGCTTGCGACGGTACGCGTCTCGCGTTCGCTCGACGTGCGCTTCGTCGTTCCACGCGACGACCGACGCCCGCTGCACGAACTCCTGCGGCGCGGTGCCGACCGAGGGGCGGTACTGCTTCAGCGCGGCGATCACGACCGGGTCGGCCGCGACGAAGCCGGAGCGGTAGCCCGTCATCGACGAGCGCTTGCTCAACGTGTTGAACGCGACGACGTTGCCGTGCTCGCGCACCTCGAGTGCCGAGCGTGGCGGCTCGTCGAACCACAGCTCGGAGTAGGCCTCGTCGCAGGCGAGCAGGAAGTCGTGCTCGCGCGAGAGCTCGGCGGCCCGACGGAGGAACTCGAGCGGCGCGACCGCACCGGTCGGGTTGTTTGGATAGTTGAGCCAGACGATCGCCGCGCGCTGCCAGGTCTGCTCCGGGACCGCGTCGAGGTCGGGCAGGAAGCCGTTCGACTCGTGCAGCGGCAGCTGCTCGACCTCGGCGCCCGCAAACGTCGCGCCGCGGTCCGGCACGGGATAGCCCGGCTGGGTCGTCACGACGAGCGGCTTGTCGCCGTCGCGGTCGACGACCACCTGGGCGAGCAGGAAGATCGCCTCCTTCGACCCGTAGGTCGGCACGATCTCCGTGTCGGCATCGAGGCTGACGCCGAAGCGGCGCCCGCACCAGCCGGCGACCGCCTCCCGGAGCTCCGGCAGCCCCTCGGCGAGAGGATAGGTCGAGATCTCGGTGAGGCTCTCGGCGAGCGCGTTGCGGATCATCGGGTCGGTCGGCTCGCGCGGGTCGCCCTTCCCGAAGTCGATCAGCTCGACTCCCTGCGCGGCGAGGCGGCGCTTCGCCTGCTCGAGCGTGACGAACGGGTACGTGCCGGTGGCCGCGAGCGCGGGGGAGAGCTGCATCGTGCGCCATAATTGCAGTCGTGATCCAACGCCAGCCGGACCCCGCGCTGGAGCGTGGGTTCATCGCCGCCGTGCTGGCTCAGGGAGTTGATTCCGAGGGCGAGCTGGCCGAGCTGCGAGAGCTTGCGCGCACAGCGCTCGTCGAGCCTGTCGGGGCTCTCGTCCAGCACCGCCCACGACCGGAGCGGCGTACCTACCTTGGCAAGGGCAAGCTCGAGGAGCTCCGGCGGACGTACAAGGACTCCGGCGCGGAGGTGTTGCTCGTGGACGACGAGCTCGACCCTGCGCAGCAGCGAACGCTCGAGGACGCCCTGCAAGCCCGCGTCGTCGACCGGACCCAGCTGATCCTGGACATCTTCGCGCAGCACGCCGTCAGCGCCGAGGGCAAGCTCCAGGTGGAGCTCGCGCAGCTCGAGTACAACCTCCCGCGCATGCGCGGCATGTGGCAGCACCTCGAGCGCCTCGGGGGCGGCGTCGGGACGCGCGGCCCCGGCGAGTCCCAGCTCGAGAGCGACCGCCGCATCGCGCGGCGGCGAATCACGCTGCTGCGCCGGCGCTTGAAGGAGCTGAGCAAGCAGCGCGAGGTGCGCCGCAAGGAACGGCGCCGGGCAGAGGCGCCGACCGTCGCGCTCGCCGGGTATACGAACGTGGGGAAGTCGACGTTGCTGAACGCCCTCACGGACGCGGAGGTTTCGGTCGACGACCGTCTGTTCGAGACGCTCGACCCGACCACTCGCGGCTTCGAGCACGACGGCCGGAAGTACCTCGTCACCGACACGGTCGGCTTCATCCGGCGGCTGCCCACGCAGCTCGTCGAGGGCTTCGCTGCGACGCTCGAGGAGACGCTGGTCGCCGATCTCGTCCTGCACGTCGTCGATGCTTCCGCCGACGACGAGCGCCTTGACGAGCAGACGCGCGCCGTTGCCACCGTCCTGCACGAGATCGGCGCGGACGAACTGCCGCTCGAGCTCGTCCTGAACAAGGTAGACGCCGTCGATCCGCTGCGGCGGCGACGGCTGGCCAACCTCTACCCGGAGGCGCTGCAGGTGTCGGCGCTGACGGGCGAGGGGCTCGACGCGTTGCGCGAGCGCATCGCAGAGCGCTTTGCGGATCGGTTCGAGGCCGTTCGGCTGTTCCTGCCGTACGAGGACGGAGGCAAGCTGGCCGAGCTGTACTCGCTGGGCGCGCCGATCGAGGAGCGCGAAGACCAGCCCGAGGGAGTGCTGGTGCGGGCACGGCTGCCGCGCCGGGAGCTGCGCCGCTTCGCGCGCTACCTCGTCGCTTGATCGAGCTGCCGATCCAGCGTCTGCGCCCCGATGCGGTACTGCCGGGGCGCGCCTACCACGGCGACGCCGGCTTCGACCTGTCCGCGTGCGAGCGCGTCGAGCTTGCGCCGGGCGGGCGCGCAGTCGTCGGCACCGGGCTCGCCGTCGCCATTCCCGACGGGCATGCCGGCTTCGTGCAGCCGCGGTCGGGGCTCGCCGACCGGCACGGGATCACGATCGTCAACTCGCCGGGCCTGATCGACTCCGGGTATCGCGGCGAGCTGAAGGTAATCCTGCTGAACACGGACACCGTGCACCCGTTCGTCGTCGAGCCCGGGATGCGCATCGCGCAGCTGGTCGTGCTCGAGGTCCCGGAGGTCGACCTCGAGGAAGTCGACGAGCTGCCTGCCTCGGAGCGGGGCGTGCGCGGACACGGGTCGTCAGGGACGTGATCGGGATGGAGCCGCGCATCCGCGTTTCCGCGATCCTTCGCTGGAAGGGCAGGATGCTGCTCTGCCGGCACGAGAAGCCGGGCAAGGAGTACTGGCTGCTGCCCGGCGGCGGCGTCAACTCGGGCGAAAGCCTCGTCGACGCGCTGCACCGTGAGCTCGCGGAGGAGATCGGGATCGACGAGCGGCTCACGGTCGAAGGACCGGTTGCGATCGTCGACTCGATCGCCCCGACGCAGGGCTTCGCCGCGAAGCACGTCGTGCACATCATCTTCGCGGGCGACCTCGGGGGCCGATCGCTCGAGGCGGTCACCTCGCAGGACGCTGCAGTGCGCGGCCACCGGCTGTTCGACGTCGTCGACCTGGACGGAATCGTCCTCCACCCGCCGATCGCGCGCTTCCTCAGCCGCTGGCAGCCCGGCGACCCCGCCGTGTATCTCGGCGCCCTCTGGGCGCGCTAGCGCTTGCCGCCGCGCGTGCGAGCGCGGGCCGCTGACACCGCGTGCGCCTGCTGCTCGAGCTCGTCCGGCAGCGGCTCGAACACAGGCTGCTCGCCGAGTCGGTGGGCGAGCGCCTGTGTGAGGATCCAGTCGGCGAACCACGGGTTGCGGGGGAGCAGCGGCCCGTGCAGGTACGTGCCGACGGCGCGGCCGACGCGGCAGCCCTCGTAGCCGCTCTCGCCGTCGTTGCCGAAGCCCGCCACCACCCGTCCCAGCGCGTCCGCGCCCGGATCGAGCCTCGTGCGGCCGGCGTGGTTCTCGAACCCGGCAAGCGTCCGCAGGAGGCCGGGCTCGAGCTCGCACTCGAGCAGCACGTCGCCGATCATGCGGGCGTCGCCGGCGACGGTCTCCAGCGGGAACAGACCGACGCCCGGGAGATCGACGCCGTTGAGGTCGCGGTACGAGCGGCCCATGAGCTGGTACCCGCCGCACACGGCGAGCAGCGCGGCGCCGCCGGCGACCGCGGCGAGCACGCCGTCGGCTTTGGCGACGAGATCCTCGGCGACGAGCTCCTGCTCGCGGTCCTGGCCGCCGCCGACATAGAGGAGATCGTGCTCGCCCGGCTGGACCGGCTCGCCGACGGAGACCGTGCGCACCTCGAGCTCGTGCCCGCGCCAGGCGGCGCGTCGCGCCAGCACGGCGATGTTCCCGCGGTCGGCGTAGATGTTCAGGTAGTCGGGATAGAGGTGGCCGACGACGATTCTCACGCCGCGCGCTCCTCCCAGTACGGACGCACGAAACCCCGCTCGGCGACGATCTGCCGCAGCGCGAGCATCGCAGTGTAGGTGGGGAGGAGGACAAGCTCTCCGCCCGGCGCCGTCAGCTCGAGGCCGCGGTCGAGGGCGCGCTCGAGCGACGGGACGACCTCGATGGCGTCGGCGTCCAGGCCGCCGTACTTGAAGCGCAGCGCGAGCTCGGCCGCGCGGTCGCCGGTCGCGACGAGGCGATCGAGGCCGGCAAGCAGCGGCTCGAAGTCGACGTCCCAGATCCAGGACACGTCACGGCCGTCGGCGATCCCGTCGTTCAGCGCGATCACCGCGAGCGAGGGCGCGCCGCCGTCGACGATCGTGCGCACCGCCTCGTTCGCACCTGCGGGGTTCTTGATCAACAGCATCAGCAGGCGGCGGTCGCCGACGGCGATTCGCTCGAAGCGGCCGAACGCGGCGTTGAAACGCTCGAGACCGGCGCGGATCTCCTCGAGCGAGGCGCCGAGGGCGCGTGCCAGCGTCGCCGCCGCGAGGGCGTTGTACACGTTGTAGAGGCCCGGAACGCGCAGCGTGACATCCTCCGAGCCCTCCGGAGTCTCGAGCCGGAACGCGACGGAGTCGAGCCCGCCGAGGCGAACCTGCCGGGCGACGACGTCGAGCGGCGGTCGTGCGTGGCCGCACGTGGGACAACGGTAGTCGCCGAGGTGGCCGACGTACGCCGCCGCGTAGTCGTAGGGCGTTCCGCAGCGGACGCAGTACTTCGAGTCCGCGGCATGCTGCAGTGCCGGCCGAGCGACGACCGGATCGTCGACTCCGAACACGACCGCCTCCGGCCGGTCCCGCGAGAGGTCGCCGACCTGTGGGTCGTCCCCGTTGAGCGCGAGCGCCGCCTCCGTGGGCAACGCGCATACCGCCTCGCGCCAGCCGGCGGCGACGTGCTCGAGCTCGCCGTACCGGTCCAACTGGTCGCGGAAGAGATTGCCAAGACAGACGGCACGCGGCCGCAACCGCTCCGAGACCTCAGGGAGTGCGGCCTCGTCCACTTCGAACAGACCGAGCTCGGCACCGCGTGCGTCGAGGAGCGTCGAGGCGACACCCGAGACGAGGTTCGCGCCCGACCTGTTGTGCGCGAGCCGAACCCGCCCGCGCAGGATCTCCGCCGTCATTGCCGCCGTCGTCGTCTTGCCGTTCGTGGCGGAGATCAGCGCCGAACCGAGCGGCAGGCGCGCGGCGAGGCGGTCGACCGCGCCAGGGTCGACCTTCCACAAGAGCTTGCCGGGGACGGTCGTACCGCCGCCGGTGCGTGCAAGGCGCGACAGCCGTCCGGCCGCCCGGGCGAGAGCGATCTCGACTGCGAGGCGCACAACTCGAGGGAGGCTATCCGAGCGCGGCTGATCACTCGTACGGGGGAACTTTCCCGCTCGTAACCCGGAAGGGTGACGAAGCTCACCACCCGACTCTCTACGTTGCGACGCGTCAACTGCGGGCTTTGGGAGGACGGGAGAGGATGCGGAGCGGAGATCACCGACGGGGCGTGCGCGCGAGTGCGCTTTGGGGCAGCGGCAAGCGCGACAACGGCTCGCGCTCGAACGCCTTGTGGGGAAGCGGCAAGCGGCGCACGGCGCTGCTGGCGACGCTGACCCTCGCGGTGCTCGTGCCGTTCGGCGCGTCGGCGAGTCCCTCGAAGGCCGGCGGCGCGACCGCATTCGTCACGCCGTCGCTGCTGTCATCGGCCCAGTCGAACCCGGCGGGCACCTTCGACGTGATCGTCCAGGGCAAGGGCGGCAACCAGGCCGCCACTGCGATCGCCGGCGTCCTCGGCGCCGGCAAGAAGGCCTACAAGAACTTCAGCTCGATCGACGGCGTCGCCGTCCAGCTCAGCGGAGCGCAGCTCGTCGCACTGGCGAGCGACAAGCGCATCACCGCGATCACGCCCGATTCCCGCGTGCGGCTCTCCGCGGCGTCCGCCTCGGACGACTCCAAGGAGAAGTGGCCGTTCGTCACGGGCGTGGACAAGTACAACGGCGCTCCGGCGGCGACGATCGCAATCGTCGACTCCGGCATCGACGCGACCCGCCCCGAGTTCGCCGGTCGGATCCTGGCCAACGTCAATCTCACGACGCTGCCCGGCAACTCACCCGGCGACGGCCGCGGGCACGGCACCTTCGTCGCGGGCATCGCCGCCGGGAAGCTCGCCGGCAAGGACGGCGCAGCACCGAACGCGAAGCTCGTCTCGATCGACGTCATGGACGATCAGGGCATGGCCCGCACGAGCGATGTCATCGCCGCGGCCGACTGGATCCTGGCCAACAAGGCGAAGTACGCGATCAAGGTCGCGAACTTCTCGCTCCACTCGGCGGTCGCCAACAGCTTCATGTACGACCCGTTGGACAAGGCCGTCGAGCGGCTCTGGTTCAACGGCGTCGTCGTCGTCACGGCGGCCGGCAACTACGGCTACGCCGATCGTCCGAGCGGAGTCCCGTTCGCGCCGGGCAACGACCCCTTCGTGATCACCGTCGGCGCCAGCGACACGGGCAAGTCGGTCTCGACGAACGACGACACCGCTGCGCCATGGTCGGCCTACGGCTACACGCTCGACGGCTTCGCCAAGCCGGACGTCTCGGCGCCGGGCCGCTACCTGGTCGGCCCCGTCCCGGTGACGTCGACCCTGTACAGCGAGCGCCCGGATCACATCGTCGACCCGGGCTACATGGAGCTCTCGGGGACGTCCTTCGCGGCTCCGGTCGTGAGCGGCATTGCGGCGCTCGTCCTCGGCAACAACCCGACGTTGACGCCGGACCAGGTCAAGGGCGCGCTGCTGCTCGGCGCCAAGCCGCTGCCGAAGGCGCCGCCCCTGTCCGAGGGGGCGGGCGAGGTCAACGCGGGCAAGTCGATCCAGCTCAAGAACCCCCCTGCCGCGAACAAGGCGCTGGACAGGTTCCTGGTCAGCGATCCGCTCACCGGCGGGCCCGTCTTCGACGCAGCCAGCTGGGCTTCGGCGGCGAAGGCGGACGCCTCCTGGGCGAGTGCCTCCTGGAGCGACGCTTCCTGGTCGTCCGCCTCGTGGGCCTCTGCCAGCTGGGCGTCGGCTTCATGGGCGTCCGCGAGCTGGGCGTCCGCGTCATGGGACTCCAGCGTCTCCGCGGCGGCCTCCTGGGCGGACCTGAGCCTCGAGAGCGCATCGTGGGCGGACAACGCCGAGCCCGAGGACGCCAACCCGGAAGGCGGCTTGATCGACCCGCTCGAGCTCCAGGCCGTCCTCAACGGCACGCTCAACCCGTAGCGATGGAACAGACCCGGTTTACCCCTTTCGGGGGAACCGATCGAGTGATCCCCGATCGGGGGATGTCGCGGCCTTGTGGCGATCCTACTTTGCGCCTTGGGCTCCCTGTCCTGCGGCCCTGCGTTGAGAAGGAGAACACCCGGCGTTGAGCGCGGTACCCACCGACATTCCTGTCGTCGCCGAGCCCGGTTCGGGCCGCAGCGAGCAGCTGCCTCGAAACGCCCGGCTCTACTTCCTGCTCGTCGCGTGCGCGACTGCCGCGGCGACGCTGCCGTTCATGTCGCGGCTCCAGGACACCAACCACTGGCTCGCGTTCTTCATCCTGGGCTCCGCGGCCGCGACGGCGCAGCTCTTCCGCGTGCAGACGCCGCGCGACCAGGCCTACCACACGGCGATCGTGTTCGTCATCGCCGCAGCGTTCCTGCTCCCGCCGGAGCTCGTCGCGCTGATGGGGATCGTCCAGCACATTCCCGAGTGGCTAAAGATCCGCTACCGCTGGTATCTGCAGACCTTCAACATCTGCAACTACGTGCTCGCCTCGATGGCGGTGTGGTTCCTCGCGCACCACATCATGGGCTGGAGCGCGATCTCGGATCGCACTCTCCGCGTCGCGGTCGCCGGGCTCGTCTGCAGCGTCGTCTTCGTCACGATCAATCACACGGTTCTCGCGCTGATGCTGCATTTCGCGCGCGGCCACACGCTGCGCGAGACGGGGCTGTTCGAGTTGGAGCACTTCTCGACCGACCTCGTGCTCGCGGCGCTCGGCGTCGCGACGTTCGCGTTCTGGCAGAGCAACCCGTGGCTGATCCCGTTCTCGATCGCGCCACTCGTGCTCGTGCACCGCTCGCTCGCGGTGCCGCAGCTGCAGGCGGAGGCGCGCGTCGATCCCAAGACCGGCCTGTTCAACGCCCGGCACTTCGCGGCGGCGTTGTCGGAGGAGATCGGGCGCGCGCAGCGGTTCGAGCGGCCGATGTCGCTGATCATGGCCGACCTCGACCTCCTCCGCGACATCAACAACTCGTACGGCCACCTTGCCGGCGACGCGGTCCTGAGCGGGATCGCTGACGTCTTCCGCGCCCAGCTGCGCCACTACGACGTGCCCGCGCGCTTCGGTGGTGAGGAGTTCTCGATCCTGCTCCCCGAAACGCCGCCGGAGCAGGCGATGGAGATCGCCGAGCGCATCCGCCGTGCCGTCGCGCAGCGGACGTTCGACGTCGAGACCTCGAGCGAGCCGATCCGGGCAACCGTCTCGATCGGTGTCGCCGGCTATCCGAAGGACGGCACCGACGCGAACGAGCTGATCCACCAGGCCGACCTCGCCGTCTACCGCGCGAAGCTGCAGGGGCGCAACCGCGTGCTCGGCGCCAGCTCCGAACCGCTGCTCGTTCCATCCGACCGCACCGCCCGCCTGATCGCGGTCCCCGCCGAAGAGGACGAGCCGACGCCGGTGCCCGCACCGGTGCAGGTGCAGCCCAAGGAGGAACGGCGTGCCGACGTCCGGCATCCCCGGCCTCATGCGGTGCACGGGCCGCGCTTCCTCTCGCTCGACCGGCGGCTGAGCCTCACCGTCGGCCTCGTCAGCGCCCTCGGCGTGACTGCCGGCGTCGCCGGGCTCGCGCTGAGCTGGACGGACAAGGACCTGCTGGGGCTGCTCACGGTCCTGCTGCTCGTCGGAGTGGGGCAGGCACTTGCGCTCGAGGCGGACGAGGGCGCCGCCGTCCTCTCGGTGAGCGCAGTCGGCTGCCTGGCCGCGTCGTCGCTCTTCGGCTTCCGGGCGGCGCTCCCGCTCGCGATCACGAGCGTCGCGGTCGACTGGAGCGCGCGTCGCCATCCGCTGCACAACGTTCTCTTCAACATCGGCGCGCTGACGCTCGCGTCCCTGACCGCCGCGAGCATCTTCAACCTGGCGCACTTCTTCCCCGAGGGCACGCAGCATCGGCTCGCGATCGCCGCGCTCGGGCTGCTGGCCGGCGCCGGTTACTTCGCCGTCAACATGGGTCTCGTCTCGCTCGCGCTCGCGCTCCAAGGGCACGAGCGCTGGTGGGCCGTCTTCCGCGAGCAGTTCGCCTGGCTGCTGCCGCACTACGTCGTGTACGGCTTCATCGGCGGCGTGATGGCGCTGGCGTACGAGGCCGTGAACCTGCTCGCGCTCGCGGTGTTCGCCGTGCCGCTGCTGCTGATGCGGAAGACGCAGGAGGCCTATCTCAAGCACACGCACCGCAGCGCCCAGAAGCTGCGCCAGGCGGCGGAGACGATCCAGTCGCAGAACGTGTCGCTCGAGATGGCGAACAAGCTCCTCAAGGAGCGCTCGACGGCGGCGATGGAGTCGCTGTCGGCGACCGTCGACGCCCGTGACTCCTACACCGCCGGCCACTCGCGGCGGGTGCAGCAGCTCGCGCTGGCGATCGGTCGCGAGCTCGGCCTGTCCCAGGCGGAGCTGGACCTGCTCGGGCACGCCGCGCTCTTCCACGACATCGGCAAGCTCGCAATTCCCGACGCGATCCTGCTCAAGCCGGCGAGCTTGACGCAGGACGAGTGGTCGCTGATGCAGCGCCACGCGGAGGAGGGGGCACGGATCATCGACCGCCTCGGCTTCCTCAACGACGCCGTGCCGGCGATCCGCCACCATCACGAGCGTTTCGACGGGACGGGCTATCCGGACCGGCTCGCCGGGGAGGACATCCCGCTCGGCGCGCGCATCATCCACGTCGCGGACGCGCTCGACTCGATGCTGACGACCCGTATCTACCGCGCCGCCCGGCCTGCGGCCGAGGCGCTGCAGGAGCTGCGAGCCTCGGCAGGCACCCAGTTCTGCCCGCGCTGCGTCGGTGCGCTGGAACGGATCCTGCCGCTCGACACGCTCCAGCGGGACGACGAGCGACCCCGGCTCTCGGTCGCTTCCTAACCTTCTTAAACCGAAAAGCTGAGGTCAGGCCCCTTCGGGGCCAGACCCCTGGTGGAAAAAGGTTGCGCTTTTTCCACCACGCTCTACTATTCTTGGCATGCCCAGGAAGCCGCCCTACCGTGCGGTCGCAAAGATCGACCCGGATGCGCTTGCGTCGTTTCAGGCTGGGATCCGCAAGCGCTACACGAACGACCAGATCCTCGCGGAGCTGCGCGACTGCGCGGAGCGGCTCGGCCGCTCGCCGACGATGCGCGAGTTCGCCGCCGACGCGAAGACGACCGTCCACCCGCAGACGGTGATCGAGCACTTCGGCAGCTGGAACGCGGCAAAGCGCGAGGCCGGGCTCGTGCCACGCCGCTTCGCGACACGCGAGGAACTGGTCGGGCTCTTGCGCGAGCTCGGCGACGAGCTGGGGAGGACGCCGACGGCGA
>DATFTK010000216.1:0-5656 GCA_035262005.1 Gaiellaceae bacterium
TCGTCCATCTGATCCGCGACGGCCGCGACGCGGCGTTGTCGTTCCTGTCGATGCCGCGCGGGATCGTCACGGAGACATGGGCGCATCCGCGCTCACCGGCCGACTTTGCCTGCCAGTGGCGGACGGAGGTCGCGGCCGCGCGGCGGCTCGGACGACGGGTAGGCGACGCGCGCTATCTCGAGGTGCGTTACGAGGAGCTCGTCGACGACTCGGAGGCGGTGCTGGAGCGGATCTGCGGGTTCGCCGGGTTGGCGTACGAGCCAACCATGGCGCAGTACACCGGCTCGGTCGACGTTTCGGCGAAACCGCACCAGCAGATGCTGCTGCAGGTGCCGACGACGGGCGTCCGCGACTGGCGCGTGGAGATGCCCGCGGCCGACGTCGAGTCGTTCGAGCACGTGGCCGGTGACCTGCTGCGCGAGCTCGGCTATGAGGCGGCACATGCGCCTGACGTGCGCGGCCGCGCCGAGCTCACGTGGTACGGCGTGCAGGCAGGCGCCTGGCGCGCCGCAAGCTTCGGCCTACGGCGCTCGTTTCTTTGGCGTCGTCGCCACCCGGTGCTTCGCGGCTAGCTGCCGCCGTTGCAGCTCGAGGATCTGTGGGCTCCTCCGCCCGTGCCAGGCCTGCACGATCCCGTTGAGCGTGAAGAAGTAGTGCCGCTCGGTGACGATCCCGGGTGAGTACTTGCCGATGTCGAGGTGCCAGAGCACCTTGCCGTCGGAGGCGCGCAGGCCGTACGTGTTCCGTTCCAGATTCGAGAAGAAGACGTATGGGCCGGCGACGAACGCCGGGCCGAGGAAGCGGCCGCCGAGATGCCGGCTCCAGAGCACCTGTCCCGTGCTGGCGCGGAGCGCGCGCACCCGGCCGTCGAAGCCGCCGAAGAACACGCGGCCGCGCGCGACCGCGGGCGTCGAATAGCCCCAGGAGTTGACGCTCGAGCGCCAGATGACGTGCCCGTTATTGGCCGACAGCGCGTAGACGCCGCCCGAGCGCGAGATCGTGAACAGCCGCTTCCCGTCCGTCGATGCGCTCGCGTAGAAGCTCTCGTAGCGGACGAAGTCGCGGCTGAGGTACTTGCTCCAGATCTTGTGGCCGGTGTCGCGGTTCAACCGCCAGACCGAGCCGGCGTACGTGGTGATGAAGACGCTGTTGCCGAGGATGGACGGGCTCGAGTTGATGCGGCCGCCAGTGTCGTACGCCCACCTGATCCTGCCCGTGCGCACGTAGACGCAGAAGAGCCGACCGTCCGTGGCTCCGAAGTAGACGAGGCGGCCGACGGCGACCGGCGAGGACTCGACCTTCCCCGCGACCTTGAGCCGCCACAGACGGCGGCCGTTGAAGCGGTTGTAGGCCGTCACGTAGCCGTCGTGCGACGAGACGATCAGTCGCGGGCCCGCGATCGCGGGCGTCGACGGCTTCCGTCCTCCCTGTACCTGCCAGATCTTGTGGCCGTCGTGCGAGTTGAGCGCGATGGTCTTCCCGCCGAACGTGTTCACGTAGAGGATCCCGTCGCAGTAGCTCGGCGGGTATTCGATGTAGCTGCCGAGCCCGACCGACCAGAACCGCCGGTACGGCAGCCCGATGTCGATCGCGGGCCGCGAGAGCGTGCGCTGCGGGCTGCCGCCGAACTCGCGCCAGCAGCGCTTGTCGTCGACGAGGTGGTGTCCCCTCTGCTTCTTGGGCTCAGTGATGGCGTGCGTGTCGGCCGTCCCGACCGAAACGCCCTTCAGTTCGGTGTCGAGCTTTCCCGAGGGACGCTCACGGGCTTTGAGGTAGACGGCGACGGCGGCACCGACGACGAGGAGCCCGAGGATTGCGAGGCTGAGGAGGATCCGTCGACGCACCCGGCGGGAGCAAGTGTGCCAGCGCCGCCAGCCGTCATGACGGTTAGAGCCCACGCCGCGACGCCGATCACGCCCCAGACGATCGGGTCCTCGAAGAAGCCCGCATAGAACAGCGAGTGCACGAACAAGGCAAGGAAGACGGAGGCGGCGCCCAGGCCGAGGGCGCGGTTGCGTTGTGTCACGAGATACAACATCCGTCCGGTCGCCGCGAGCAGCCAGGCATAGATCGTGAAGCCGATGATGCCGAGCTCGGCAGCGACGGTCAGCGGCGTCGTGTGCGAGCGGTCGCGCTTGGCTGACAGCTTCGTCTTCGCCTCCTCCTTGCTCGCCTGCGGCTGCCCGCCGATGCCGACGCCGACGACCGGATGGTGCTCGAACACGATCCACGTGACGCGTGCGAGCCGCGTGCGGCCGCTCGTCGCCTGACGGGCCGAGTCGCTGACGGCGGTCGCGGCGACGAACGCCGCGCCCGCGATCACGCATGCGACGGCGCCGACGACGAGCACGCGTCGGAGCGTTCCTCCGCCGAGCACGTACGAGACCGCGACGGTCACCGCGAACAGCGCCGCCAGGCTTGACTGCGAATAGGCGAAGAAGAGGCCGAGGAGGAGGAATGCGATCAGTGCGGCAGCGACCCAGAAGCGGATGCGCGCGAGCCACATCGCGACGAGGAGCACGCCGATCGCGATCACGACGTGGCGACCGAAGATGCTCGGGTCCTTGAACAGCGACGTCACCCGGAAGTACGACGTGTAGGCGTTCGCACGCTCGACGTCGCTGGCGAGCAGGTGCCCGTGCGTGACTCGCTGGAAGAGCGCAACGGCCGAGAACAACGCCGCGAGCGCAACGAGCGTGACGGCGAGCGCACGCGGGTGCCAGTCACGCCACGGCGAGCGCACGACGATCACGACGAGCGCCGAGAACGGGAAGAGGAAGAAGAGGAGCTCGATGCTGCCCTGGCGCATGTCGTGCGTCCACAGGAGCGAGAGTCCGGTGTAGAAGACGAACGCGGCGGCCGGGATCGCGATCAGGCGCGGCAGCGCGCGGTCGGCTTGGCCGCGCAGCGCGCGGACGACGAGTGCGAGCACCGAGGCGGCGAGCACGACGTAGAGCGGGTCGAGCAGGTAGGCCTTCTGGGTTCCGACCGAGGTCGAGATGCGGAAGGGTGCCGCCGCGAGCAGCGCCACCGGGACGGCGACCGGCCAGCGCACGAACGCCCACGCGATCGCCGCGATCACGAGCACGCCGAAGACGAGCGCGGCGAGATGTGTCGCCGGGGTCACGAAGCGCTTCAGGTCGTGACCGGGGATGAGGGCGACTGCGAGCAGCGCCTCGCCGACGACGGCGATTGCGAGGCCGCCGAGGAGCTCGAGCCGGTTACGCGCCAGCAGCAGGATCGCTGCTCCGACGGCGCCGACGACAGCAGCAAGCTGGGCGAGATCGCCGTGGGACACGGGCATAAGAGGCCAAGACTACGGCGCTCGCGTCGATTCGAGACGGTTCGACCGGTCATTTCAGACGGGCGCGCAGGCATCAGGAGGTGATAGGAAACGCCGGGTGATCGGCGCCTGGCAACGCGTGCTCGTGCTCGCACCGCACACGGACGACGGCGAGTTCGGCGCCGGCGGGACGATGGCACGGCTCGTCGAGGGCGGCGCCGAGGTCCGCTACGTCGCGTTCTCGATCGCCACGAGGTCGCTGCCGGAGGGCTTTCCGCCGGACACGCTGGCGCGCGAGGTTCGCGAGGCGACGGCGGAGCTC
The DNA here is from genome assembly GCA_035262005.1 of Gaiellaceae bacterium. Lineage (GTDB taxonomy): Bacteria > Actinomycetota > Thermoleophilia > Gaiellales > Gaiellaceae > 3-1-20CM-4-69-9. The sequence goes on from DATFTK010000216.1 coordinate 3,606, forward strand.
GGGATCTCGCCCGAGAACCTCACGGTGCACGACTTCGACGTCCGCACGTTCCCCGAGCACCGCCAGGACATCCTCGAGCTGCTCGTGGCTTTGTGGGAAGAGTGGCGCCCCGACGCCGTCTTCCAGCCGTCGCTGCACGACATCCACCAGGACCATCAGGTGATCGCGGCGGAAGGGCTGCGCGCGTTCAAGCGCACGACGATCCTCGGCTACGAGATTCCGTGGAACAACTTCGACTTCGCGTACCAGGCGTACGTCTCCCTGCAGGCGTCGCACGTCGAGAAGAAGGTCGCCGCGCTCAGGAAGTACGAGTCGCAGCAGCACCGGCGCTACAGCGATCCCGAATACATCCGCAACGTCGCCCGAACGCACGGCGTCAACGTGAACCGCGAGTTCGCGGAGGTTTTCGAGGTCTACCGCGTCGTGGTCGCCTAGACCGCGACGACCGGCGCGACCGCCTCGTCGATCGCCCGCAGCGTCGCGTCGTCGAGCTCGATCCCTGACGCAGCGGCGTTCTGCTCCACCTGTTGCGGCCGGCTGGCGCCGGTGATCGCCGACGCGACCTCGGGGCGCCGCAGGACCCAGGACAGCGCCAGCTGAGCCATGGAGATCCCGAGGCCTTCGGCGACGGGGGCAAGCCGCTGCACCGCCTCGAGCACGTCGTCGTCGCGAAAGCGGTCCATCGACCAGCCCATGTCCTGCGACGCGGCGCGAGTTCCGGCCGGCGGCGCCTCCCCCGGCCTGTACTTCCCGGTCAACGTGCCCTGCGCGAGCGGCGACCAGACGATCTGCGAGATCCCGTTCGCCGCACAGAGCGGGAAGACCTCACGCTCCGGCTCCCGCCAGAGGATCGAGTACTGCGGCTGGCTCGAGACGAACTTCTCGACGTTCGCCAGCTCGAGCGCGGCCTCGATCCGTTCCGGGGCCCACTCGCTGAAGCCCAGGTAGCGGACCCTGCCCTGGCGCACGACCTCGGTGAGCGCCTCCATTGTTTCCTCGAGCGGCGTGTCGTAGTCGTAGCGATGGCACTGGTAGAGGTCGACGTAGTCCGTCTTCAGGCGCAGCAGCGAGAGGTCGAGCTGCTTGAACACCTGCTTGCGCGACAGCCCGCGGTCGCCGTTCATCGGCCAATACAGCTTGGTGCCGAGGATGTAGGAGTCGCGTGGTCGGCCCACGAGCACCTCGCCGAGGAACGACTCCGCCGCGCCGCGTGCGTACACGTTCGCCGTGTCGATGAAGTTGATCCCGACCTCGAACGCCTTCGCGACGCACGCCTCCGCCTGCTCGCGGTCGATGCCGCCGCCGTACGTCAGCCACGAGCCGAGACTGATCTCGGAGACCTGGAGGTCGCTGCTGCCCAACTGCCGGTAGCGCATGGGTGAAGCTCTAGCATCCCGTGTCGTGCGCACGCGCCGCTTGGGGAACGAGGGTCCTGAGGTCTCCGTCGTCGGCCTCGGCTGCAACAACTTCGGCGGGCGCGTCGATCTCGTCGGGACGCGCGACGTCGTCGACGCCGCGCTCGACTCGGGCATCACGCTCCTCGACACGGCCGACGTCTACGGGAACAAGGGCGGCAGCGAGTCGTTCCTCGGCGAGGTGCTGGAGGCACGCCGCGACCAAGTCGTGCTCGCGACGAAGTTCGGCGGCGACATGGGTGACGGAACAACCGCGCGCGGCTCGCGCGAGTACATCCGGAAGGCGGTCGACGCGTCGCTGGAACGGCTGCGCACCGACCGGATCGACCTCTACCAGTACCACACGCCCGACAAGGTCACGCCGTTCGCGGAGACGTTCGGTGCGCTCGACGAGCTCGTCCGCGAGGGAAAGGTGCGGTACGTCGGCCACTCGAACCTCACCGCAGGGCAGGTCGAGGAGGTCGACGCGCTCGCGCGTGAGCACCTCTGGGCACGGCCGGTCTCCGCACAGAACCGCTACTCGCTCCTGCATCGCGGTCCCGAGGAGGATCTGCTGCCGGTGTGCGAGCGGCTCGGGCTGGGCGTCCTTCCCTATTTCCCGCTTGCGAGCGGCCTGCTGACCGGCAAGTACCGGCG
>DATFTK010000217.1:0-5139 GCA_035262005.1 Gaiellaceae bacterium
TTTCGCCGCGACGAGGTCGTCGAGCAGTCGCTCAGCCGGTTCATCTCCGAGGAGGAGACGCGCGAGTTCACCGCCGCGCTGCGCGAGGTCGTCGAGCGGGGCGTGACGCGGAACGCGCGGCTCAACCCCCGCGCCGCGACCGGCGAGGTGATTCCGACCTCGCTGAACGCGTCCGCGCTGCGCGATGCGGAGGGGAACGTGATCGGCGCGATCGGCGTGCTCAGGGACATGCGCGCCTACGAGGACGTCGTCCGCGACCTCGAGCGGTCCAAGACCGAGCTGCAGGAGAAGATCCTCGACCTCGAGAAGTTCGAGGAGGTCGTCGTCGGCCGCGAGCTCAAGATGATCGCGCTCGAGAAGGAGCTCGAGCAGATGCAGGCCGAGAACCGGCAGCTCAAGCGGGAGCGCGCCGCGGGCTGATGGCCGACTCCGACACGCAGGTCGAACTCGACGCAGCCGCCCTGCGTGAGGAGATCGCCCGTCTCGAGCAGCGAGTCGTTCAGGCGGAGGAGCGCCGGCGCGCGCTCATCCACATCATGGGCGACCTCAACGAGTCGAACCGCAAGCTCGGCGAGCAGCGCAAGGCGATGCTCCACATCCTCAAGGACTCGCACGAGTCGAACCTGAAGCTTGGCGACAGCCGCAAGGCGATGATCCACATCATGGGCGACCTGCGTGAGACCACGCAGGAGATGGAGCGCCGGGAGCAGGAGCTGCGGGAGAAGCAGGAGCAGCTCGTCCAGACCGGCAAGCTGGCGACGCTCGGCGAGCTCACGACCGGCGTCGCGCACGAGCTCAACAACCCGCTCAACAACATCGGCCTGTTCGTCGGCAACGTCCTCGACCAGATGCGGCTCGGCGCTTACGACCGGGAGTCGGTCGTTCGTGAGCTCGAGAACGCCCTGGAGCAGGTGCAAAAGGCGACGGCGATCATCACGCACCTGCGGACCTTCGGCCGCGCCGCGCCGGTCTCGCTCGCGGCCGTCGACGTCGACGAGGTGATCGAGCGCTCGTTGTCGCTGATGCAGGAGCAGCTGCGGCTGCGCGCGATCGACGTCGAGCTCGACCTCTGCAGCGACGAGCTGATCGTGCTCGGCAACGCGATCCAGCTCGAGCAGGTCTTCATCAACCTGCTCACCAACGCGCGCGACGCCCTCGCCGATTCGCGTGCCAAGACGATCGAGATCGCGACGAGCCGAGAAGGGGAGTTGATCAGGATCCACTTCGCCGACAGCGGGCCCGGGATCCCGCGCGAGCTCGAGCAGCGCGTCTTCGACCCGTTCTTCACGACGAAGGAGGTCGGAACGGGAACCGGCCTCGGCCTCTCGATCACCTACAGCATCGTCAAGGAGCACGGCGGCGCGATCTCGGTCGAGTCCGGCGGACCCGGCGCGAGGTTCCTGATCGAGCTCCCGGTCATGACCGGCCCGCCGCCCCAGGAGCCACTGCTGTGAGACGTCGGCTGTGAACACCGCGGGCCACATCCTGATCGTCGACGACGACGCGGCGCTGCTCGACGCGCTCCCGCGGGCGCTCAAGCTACGGCTAGACGGGATCGAGATCGACACGTGCGACGACGCGACGCGGGCGCTCGAGCGCATTCGCGAGGTCGACTACGACGCCGTCGTCAGCGACATCAAGATGCCCGGGCTCGACGGTCTCGAGGTCCTGCGCGAGATCAAGAAGCTGCGCCCCAAGACACCGACGCTCCTCATCACGGGGCACGGCGAGCACGACCTCGCCGTGCAGGCGCTACGCGGGGGCGCCTACGACTTCGTCCAGAAGCCGATCGACCGCGACTACTTCGTCGCCTCGCTGGGACGCGCGATCGAGCTTCGGAGGCTCGAGCGGCGCGTGGACGAGCAGCGGCTCGCCCTCGAGCGGCACGCGCGCGTCCTGGAGCACGTCGACGACGGGATCTTCCTCGTCGACGACGACGGGATCATCCAGCACTGGAACCCGGCCGCCCAGGCGGTGACGGGCATCGCCGCGGTCGCCGCCCTCGGCCGGCCCGTCGAGGACGTGCTCTCCGGCTGGGCGACGCTCGCCCCGATCGTCCCGGTCGCGTCGAACCCCGACCCGGGCGGCCCCGCGCCGAAGACGCTGCCGCTCGAGCTCGAAGGGAAGGAGCTCTGGCTCTCGATCTCGGGAGTCCGGTTCGTCGACGGGATCGTCTACGCGTTTCGCAATGTGACCGAGCAGCGCGCACTGGACGAGCTGAAGGGCGAGTTCGTGGCGACGGTCTCGCACGAGCTGCGCACACCGCTGGCGGCGATCTACGGCTCTGCGCAGACGCTGCAGCGCGAGGACCTGACGCTCGACCCCGAGACCCGGGCGCGGCTCCTCGAGGTGATCACGACCGAGTCCGACCGGCTGACCCGGATCGCCGGCGACATCCTGCTCGCGAACACGCTCGCCTCGGGCCGGCTTCGCCTCGATCACAAGCGGGTCGACGTCGCTTCGCTGGCCGAGGAGGTCGTCGGGGAGGTGCGCGCGGCATTCGTGGATCGGCACGACATCAGGATCGAGCTCTCCGGCACAGAGGGGACCGGCGAGATCGTGGCCGACCGCGACCGCCTGCGGCAGATCCTGATCAACCTGCTCGACAACGCCGTCAAGTACTCGCCCAACGGCGGACACGTCCGGCTCGAGCTGGAAGCGCGCGCCAACGGGATCCGCTTCGCCGTCAGCGACGAGGGAATCGGGATCCCCGCGTCCGAGCTGCCGCAGATCTTCGGCAAGTTCTACCGCGTCGACCCGGCCCTGAGCCGAGGCGTCCGCGGGACCGGTCTCGGCCTCTACATCTGCCGAGAGCTCGCGCGGCGGATGCAGGGGCACGTGTCGGTCGAGTCGCGCGAGGGCGAGGGCTCGACGTTCTACGTCGACTTCCCCGTGGTTCGCCCCGCCCACAAGAAGGAGCAGGCGGCCGTCGTAAGCTAAGCCGATGAGGGTCTGGGCAGGGGTCGCCGCAGTCATCTGCCTTGCGCACGCCGGTGGGTCGCATGCCGCCGTCACCGCAAGCTTCACCGTGACGCGCACGGACGACCCGGCACCGGACGGGTGCGCACTGTCCGACTGCTCGCTCCGCGAGGCCGTGCTCGCCGTCGACGGGGGTTCGGGCGGCGGCACGATCTCGATCCCTGCGGGCCACTACCGCCTGACGATCGCCGGGCCCGGAGAGGACGTCGGCGCAACCGGAGACCTCGACCTGACGAATGACGTCACGATCGACGGCGCCGGCGCGCGCCAGACGGTCATCGACTCCACCGGAAGCGACCGCGTCTTCGACGTTGCGAGCGGCGTCCATGCCCGGATCAACGACGTCTCGGTAACAGGCGGGCAGGTGGCGGGAGACGGCGGCGGGATCCGCAACCGCGGCACCCTCGCGCTCTCGCAGGACGCAATCGTCGGAGACCGCGCTCAGGGCGCGGGCGGTGGGATCGATGACGAGGGGAACTCGACGATCGCGGACTCCCTCATCGCGGACAACCGGGCGACCGACGGAGGCGGGCTCCGCGCAGGCGCGTCGCTCGTCCAGACGACGACGATCACCGGCAACGCGGCGGGCGGCCCCGGAGCGACCGGCCACGGCGGCGGCATCGACGGCGCCGGTGGCGTCAGCCTGACGCTCGTGAGCACCACGCTCACGGACAACCGGTCGTACAACGCGGCGCTCACCGGCGCCGGCATCGCCGACGCGCAGTATGCGAGCCCCCTGAACACGATCATCGCCGACAACCGGGCCTATGCGGCGGATCAGAGCACAAGCAGACTCGGCAATTGCGCCGATCCGGTCTCTTCGGGCGGCTTCAACCTCTCGGACAGCACGGATTGTGGGCTCGACCAGCCCGGCGATCAGCAGGGCGTCGCCGTCGCGCTCGGCCCGCTCGCCGACAACGGCGGCGGGACCGACACGGAGGCGGTGGTGCCGGGGAGCCTGGCGCTCGACTCGGGAGGAGGCTGCGATGAGACCGATCAGCGAGGCGTGACGCGCCCGCGCGGGAGCGCCTGTGACGTCGGCGCTTATGAGTTCGCGCCCCCGCTCGCGACGACCCAGGCGGCGTCCGCGGTCGCTTTCGGCACGGCCATGCTCAACGGCACCGTCGACCCGAGCTGGCACGGGGCGACCTGGTACTTCGAGTACGGACGGACCGCCCAGTACGGCAGCCGGACGCCGGGCCAACTGGTGCTGGGGAACGGCCAGACCTCCGTCTCGGCTCCGCTCACAGGGCTGCGCCAGGGCGCGACGTACCACTTCCGGCTCGTTGCCTCGGGTGACGAGGGGACGACGATGGGCGCCGACCAGACCTTCACGACCCTCGACCGGACGAAGCCGGTGCTGACCCTCCTGCGCATCGTTCCCGGGCTCTTCCACCGCGCGGACGGCGCAGCCTTTGCGTTCACGCTCACCGAGAACGCGACCGTCACGTTCCGGTTCGATCATTCGCTCCGCGGCGTGCAGCGCGGGAAGAGCTGCGTGAAGATCACGCGGCGGAACCGGCGCCACCGGCCGTGCACGCGCTACGTGCCGGTCGCCGGGAGCGTGGTGCTGTCCGGCACGGAGGGTCAGAACTCGATCCACTTCGACGCGACGGTCGGGGCGAAGCTGCTCACCGTCGGCGCGTACCGCCTGCGGGCGGTCCCGAAAGACCCGTCCGACAACATCGGCAAGACCGCAGTCGCCGCGTTTCGCGTGCTCCGGTAGCGTCCGGGACATGGTCGGCGCGATCCGGGTCGGGACGTGCTCGTGGGCGGACGAGTCGCTCTCGAAGTACTTCTACCCGCCGCAGGTGAAGAGCGCCGAGGAGCGGCTCCGCTACTACGCCGAACGCTTCGACATCGTCGAGGCGAACTCGACCTACTACCGGCTCCCCGATCGCGAGATGGTGCAGAAGTGGGCCGACCGCACGCCTGAGGACTTCGTCATGCACGTGAAGGCCTTCGGCGTGATGACACGCCACCCGGTGAAGGTCGAGCAGCTGCCGACCGACCTGCGCGAGGAGGCGCCGCTCGACGAGCGCGGCCGTGTCGACCGCCCGCCGCTTGAGTTCCGGGCCGAGATCTTCCTGCGCTTCCACGACGCGCTCGAGCCGCTCCGCGAGACCGGGAAGCTCGGCGGGATCCTGATGCAGTTCCCTC
>DATFTK010000218.1:0-4878 GCA_035262005.1 Gaiellaceae bacterium
ATGCTGACGACCCGTATCTACCGCGCCGCCCGGCCTGCGGCCGAGGCGCTGCAGGAGCTGCGAGCCTCGGCAGGCACCCAGTTCTGCCCGCGCTGCGTCGGTGCGCTGGAACGGATCCTGCCGCTCGACACGCTCCAGCGAGACGACGAGCGGCCCCGGCTTTCCGTGGCCTCTTAAACCTTCTTAAACCGAAAGGCTGGGGTCAGGCCCCTTCGGGGCCAGACCCCTGGTGGAAAAAGGTTGCGCTTTTTCCACCACGCTCTACTATTCTTGGCATGCCCAGGAAGCCGCCCTACCGGGCGGTCGCCAAGATCGACCCGGATGCGCTTGCGTCGTTCCAGGCTGGGATCCGCAAGCGCTACACGAACGACCAGATCCTCGCGGAGCTGCGCGACTGCGCGGAGCGGCTCGGCCGCTCGCCGACGATGCGGGAGTTCGCCGCCGACGCGAAGACCACAGTCCACCCGCAGACGGTGATCGAGCACTTCGGCAGCTGGAACGCGGCAAAGCGCGAGGCCGGGCTCGTGCCACGCCGCTTCGCGACACGCGAGGAGCTCGTCGGGCTCTTGCGCGAGCTCGGCGACGAACTGGGGAGGACGCCGACGGCGAAAGATCTCGACGAGCGCCGCGGGTCGATGCCCTCGAAGTCTCTCTACTGGCACACGTTCGGCTCGCTCGCAGAAGCGCTGCGCGAGGCGGGGTTCGACGTTCCGGTCGGGGAGGAGCGGCTCGAGCGTGCGGTCGAGCAGGGGACGAAGCTCGCGCGCCGACTGAAGCGCCTGCCGAAGTTCGCCGACTGGGCGGCGGCTCGGCGCAAGGACGACTCGATGATGACCGAGTGGCAGGTCTACCGGATGTTCGACGCCCGGCGAGGCGCGTGGTCGACATTTCAGTTCCTGATCAAGGAGCGGCTGGACGACGAAGGTGTCCCGGTCGGGGCCGACGGCCGCCTCAGCTAGGAGGCGTCGTCGATCTCGGAGTCGACCGTGCTGCCCGTCGATGTCATCAGTCGGATCTCATAGTTCTCGCCCCTGATCCAGTGGTACGGGACGACGAACGCCTCGACGTCGCCGGGTGGGATCGTCCGCGCGCTCGCGAAGAAGTCGACGAACGCGTCGTTGACGATCGCCTGTGCGACGCGCACGACCTCGTCGGACCCGTTTCGCAACACGAGGGTGAACGCCCTGGGCTGCAACGACGTCTGGGTGACGGCGAGCTCGCCCGGTCCACCAGCGCCGCAGCCCGCGGCCAGCGCAACGACGAGCAGCGCGACGGCAACCGGAGCCTTCACTCGGCGACCTCGAAGAACCCCATCCAGCCGAGCGCCGCGAACTCCGTCTTGTGCGCGTGGAACATGTACAGACCGGTAGACGGAAACCGCAGCTCGAGGACGTCCCGCTGCCCCTGGCCCTGGATCACGGTATCCGTGTACTCCGTCGGCTCTGCCGAGGTCCCGGTCGGGTAGCGATGGAAGAAGTTGCCGTGCACGTGAAACGAGTTGATCGGATCGAGCTCGACGATGTTCACGAGGTAGATGCGCACGAGCTCGTCGCGCCGGACGCGTACCGGCTCGTGCATGAAGTGGAACGCGACAGTGTTGACTGCGTAGACCTCGTTGTCGTCGTCGAAGTCCGTGTCGAACGCGTTCTGCACCATCACCAGCTCGTCCGCGGCGGCGCGCCCCTCCGGCGGGTCGATGATGAACGTGCCGTAGAGCCCCTTCGCGATATGCGTCGCGAGCGGCATCGCGTGACAGTGGTAGAGGTGCAGGCCCGCCGGACGCGCCTCGAACTCGTACGTGAACTCCTTGCCGACCTCGATCTCACCGGGCCCTACGCCCGGCGTTCCGTCCATGACGGCGGGATGGATGCCGTGGAAGTGGATCGTGTGTGGATGCGTCCCGGCGTTGATGAAACGGATCCGCAGGAGATCTCCCTCCCGCGCGCGGAGGGTCGGGCCCGGCACGCGGCCGTTGTACGTCCAGGCCGCGTACCTGACCCCGGGAATGACCTCGATGTCCTTGTCCGACGCCACGATCTCCCACTCACGCAGAGTCCGGCCGCCGGCGAGCTTGCGCGTCTTGCCCCTGTCGAAGTCGCGGAGGATCACCGACGGGTCGAATCCGTTCACCTCCGGGTCGACCGTCGCCGCCGGCACGCCGCCGTGCTGATGGCTTACGTGCGGCGTCGCGGCGTCAGCCAGCCTGACGGTCACTCCTGCCCCGACCACGCCCGCCGCTGCGGAGAGTGCGCCGCGCCTGGTGAAGGTGCCGCGCAACACCTCGCGACGAGCGTCTCACCGCCGGCTAAGAGGAAGCTGAGACGAGCGTAAAGAGTTCTTGAGGCTACGCGGCGTGCAGTGACGCGAGCCGCGCGAGGCACGAGCGAGCCTCGTCCGGCGCGCGGACGGCCGGCAACGGGTTTTCCTCGAAGGAGGTGTCGGGCGTGAACTTGTCGCGAGCGACGATCGCGCCGCCCTCGACCGCGACGACGGTGCCCTCGTCGAGCTGCGCCTTGTTCAGCTTGAGCCCGCCGTAGCTTTCGACCAGCTCGAGCGCCAGCCGCGTCGACGCGAAGAAGAGCTCGCGCTTGCCGGTGCCGATCCAGAGCGGCCTGCCGAGCCCACGTGCGATCAGCAGCTCCGGGCGGTGCTCGTCGAGCCAGGCGGCGGCCATCGAGCCGTACAGCTTCTGCAGCGCCTGCGCAGTCCGCCCGCGCGACCGCTCTGCGAGCGCGAAGATGATCTCCGAGTCGACCGTCATCTCGGGCTCGGCGCGCGTGATCCCGTGCTCATCGAAGAGCTCGTCGTCATTCGCGATGATCCCGTTGTGGACGCCCACGACGGCGCCATGGCGGATGGGGTGGTTGTTGGCGGCGAGGCTCGGATGGCCTTTCGTGTAGTCGCGCACGTGGACGAGGAGCTTCGTCGCGACTGCCGGCACGCTGATGCGGTCGAGCAGCGCGGTCGCGCCGGACCGTTGCTTGTGCACGGTCACCGTCGAGCCGGGCCTGTGGAACGCATAGCCGACGGCGTCGGCGCCCCGCTCCGCGATCCCAGCCAGGAGCGCGCGGGCAGCGATAGTCCGCTCGATCCTGCTGTCGAGCCCGAGGCTATATCCGGCGATTCCGCACAAGGTCTTTGAAACAAGCCGCAGAGCGACCGTACGGGTCGCTCCATCTTTCTAGACGCATCGGCTACTCCCCTTGTTAGGTGAACCTTCTGTAAGGGGATTTGGATACGCAGTCACTCGCGCGAGGGTTGACGAAGCGCTCAAGCGCGCTCTCGGCCAGGCCGATAGACATGGCATGCGGCCGCTTCCCGACGTGCCTTCTGACTCCGCGGTCGAGCCGCGCCTCGAGCTCGTCCCCGAGGAGGCCGGCGAGGAGACGGAGGAGCGGGACGAGGAGGAAGACGACGACGCGCCGGTTGCCGTCAAGCCCGCCGAGACCACGCAGGATCCGCTGAAGCTCTACGTCCGCGCGATCGGCGACGGCCCGCTGCTGACCCCCGCCGAGGAGCGCGAGCTGGCCCGCCGAAAGGACGAGGGCGACGAGGAGGCGAAGAAGAAGCTGATCGAGTCGAACCTCCGGCTCGTGATGTCGATAACGCGCAACTACACGAAGGCGGGCGTCCCCCTGCTCGACCTGATCCAGGAGGGGAACCTCGGCCTGATCCGGGCGGTCGAGAAGTTCGACTACAAGCTCGGCTACAAGCTTTCGACGTACGCGACCTGGTGGATCCGCCAGGCAGTAACGCGCGCGCTGGCCGACCAGGGCCGGACGATCCGACTTCCGGTCCACGTCGCGGACCAGGTTCGCCGGCTCATGCGCGCGCGCCGTCAACTCGCGCAGAAGCTGAACCGCGAGCCGACGATGGAGGAGCTCGCGAAGGAGAGCGGCTTCCCGGAGAAGCGGGTGCAGGAGCTGCTCGACCTCGTCGAGGATCCCGTCAGCCTCGAGACGCCGGTGGGGGACGGGGAGAGCATGTACGCCGACCTGATCGAGGACATCCACTCCGAGCGTCCCGACGAGTCGACCTCGCAGAAGCTGCGCCGAACAGAGCTCGCCGAGGCGCTGCTGCGCCTGAACCCGCGCATGCGTCGTGTGCTCTCGCTCCGCTTCGGCCTCGACGGAGAGCCGCCGCAGACACTCGAAGAGGTCGGCGCCGGTCTGGGCATCACGCGCGAGCGTGTGCGCCAGCTCGAGTCGCGGGCGCTGCGCGAGCTGCGCTCGGTCGCGCCGGATCTCGAGCTCTACTTGCGGTCCTAGACACTCGCTACCGTGCGGGTATGGGTCCGTTCGTCGACTGTCACTCGCATGTTGTCCCGTCAGGTGACGACGGCGCCGCCACTGTCGAGGATGGGCTGGCGCTCTGCCGCAGCGCCGCGCACCACGGCACTGCGGTGCTCTTCGCGACACCCCACGTGTGGCCCCATGTCGTCCTGACCGACGAGCGCGAGCAGGAAGTTCGGAAGGCGTTCGACCGGATGCGCCGCCGCGCGAATCTCGACCTGCGACTCGGCTTCGAGCTCACGCCGTCGCGGGCGCTGCTGTCGGAGGATCCCGAGCGCTACCTCCTCGAGGGGACAGACCGCGTCCTGATGGAGGTCCCGTTCACTGGGCCGGCCGACCGCGTCTTCGCGCTCGCCGAGCACGTCGAGTCGGCCGGGCTCCGTCCCGTCATCGCGCACCCGGAGCGGACGGAGGCGGTGCTCGACGACCCCGCGATCGCCGACGAGCTCGCCGCGCGAGGGTGGACCGTGCAGGTGAACGCGACGTCGCTCACGGGTCGCCACGGGCCCGAGATCGAGGAGCTCGGGTGGCTGTTCGTCGAGACCGGCGTCGCGACGGTCGTCGCGTCGGACGGACACCGGACGTC